>JAMNXX010000211.1 GCA_023623095.1 Bacillota bacterium
TCAGGAGCTCTATATAAATATGGGAATTCTACACGGTGAATGCCTGATGCAAATGGACCAAATCCATATTTATAAGGCATTTCCTTACTTGTCAGCGTCATTGTCAACAATGTTCTTCCATGGAATGCTCCTGTAAATGCAACGATTTCTGTTCTCTTTGTATATTTTCTTGCGATTTTAATTGCATTTTCTACTGCCTCGCCACCGCTGTTCACAAACATCGTCTTTTTCTCAAAATTACCAGGGATAATTTGGTTTAATTTTTCTGCCAATCGAACATATGGCTCATATTGGATTACATTGATACTTGTATGGAAATATTTTTCAGCTTGCTCTTTAACAGCTTCTACAACTTCAGGATGGCTGTAGCCGATGTTCAAAACGCCAATACCGCCTGCAAAATCCATCAGAACATTGCCGTCTACATCTTCAAACAATGCTCCTTGGCCTCGTTTAATGAATATAGGTGCTCCATGAGAAACGCCGTCTGGAACGTTTTTCTTTCTCAGTTCCATCAGCTCTTGGGATTTAGGCCCGGGTAAGGGCGTAACTACTTTCAGTTCTCGCAACTCTGTCATTGAAATAACCTCCTTTTAAAAATTTAATGGTTTATGAAATTTTGCATATTTTTATAGCTATCACTAGCTTGTTTCCTACGTGTAAGTATTGCAAAAACTATGCCAGTTCACTTTGGCGTCATGGATTGTAAGGTATGCATAATTATGCATTAAAATAATTGATTTATAAATCAATTTTTTCATTGAATTGGCAGGAAATTAAATTTAGTTTTTAAAGCGGCATCCAGTGGGAACAAAATTTCCAGATTCATTTTTGAAAGGAGAAATTTATTTCCAGCTTGTTGCGCACATAAAGAAAACACTTTGGCAGTTCATCATCGAGCTAATGAACTTTTTTCGGCTTAGACTCCAGCAAACGGTACATGAAAAGCTTCTGAACATCGAGCATATCTCTCTTGCATCAATACAAGGGTTAAAAGATAAAACCGGCAATTAGAAATGCAATTGCTGAGATCCCTGCAGCCATAAATCCAAAAGGCATCTGCGTCCATGCGTGCTGGAAGTTATCACAACCGGTAGCTGCAGAAGTAATAATCGTCGCATCCGAATAGAAGCAGATATGACTTCCCCATACCCCTGCTGACAATACCGCTGCAACGGTAAGTACCGGATTTGCCCCAACACTAGTCGTAAGGGGAATAACAATGGGCAAAGCGATGATGTACATCCCCCAGTTCGTTCCGGTGATAAACTCCGTCGCTCCCAAAACGAGAAATACAACAAGGGGCATCAACTGCGGAGACATGATTGGCGCAGCACTGGTAATCACATACTCGGTAAAGTGGATCGCATCATTTGCTTCTGCAAATGTAAATGCCAATACCATGAGCATCAAAGGAAGAAGCATATTTTTTAAACCTTTCATGCATAAGTCCGTAAACTCTTCCGCATTCATCAACCCTTGAGGAATATATAGGAAAAACATAAAAGCAATCGTACTGATAACACCTTTCATCATATCCACATCAAAATAGATCATCGCAGCAATCAAAAATATGATCGGAAGCGCGAAATTGATGATCTTGGCATTTTCAGGAGCTTGTACTGCTTCCCCAGCGCGGATGTCGATTTTTTCTGAACCAGGAGGTGCAAGAACACCCGTTTCGCGCGCCCGCTTCTCTGCCCTTTTCATAGGCCCCACCAAAGGAACCACGCCTAGGATCACAAGTGGAACAATAAACGTTGCCGCCCAACCGTAAAAATTAAAAGGAATCGTCCGTATAAAAAATTTCATCCCTTGCCCCGCTTCAGCCAATCCATTGACCTCGAGCAATCTTGATGCAAATACAGCCCATGTCGTGATCGGAACAAGCACGCATACCGGTGCCGCAGTAGAATCCACAACATAGGATAAAAATTCTCTGGATACCCGGTAGCGGTCGGTAGCCGGAGCCATACAAGAGCCAAGCGTCAGCGCATTCAGGTAGTCATCCAAAAACATTGCCAGGCCCAATACCCACGTCCACATCAGCGTGCTTTCCCTGGATTTTGCTTTGGTGGCAACCCATTCTCCAAAAGCATAAGCACCACCGGTCTTCTCAATTAAAGCGATAATGCTCCCCATCAATCCACACACAATAAATAGCCAAGCAATGTCTTCACTCATCATCACATTTAAAAGTGCATCTGTAAATGCCGTAAAAAATCCGATTTTTTCTACCATGATAAATCCCATCAAAGATGCCAATGTCAGTGCCTCTAAGATGCGTTTCGTCCAGAATATATAAATAATCAGAAAAACAGCCGGCACCAAAGAGAGCGGGCCAAAATCTTTTGGATCATCTGGTATAAACTGCAGTGAGAAAGCAACAGCAATAACAATAATCGCTGCAATGCCCAGCATACGTTTTGGATTGACTTGGATGTTTACTGCATTCTTCACTTCCGAATTCACGTTATGACCTCCCAAATATTTGAAATTTATGCAATATTTTTACTAGCCTTTTTTCATTACTCTCTCTTTCACACATTCCACAATTATGTTAGAATAACAACTGACATCTATCCCTCCTCTCTTTCAAGATGAAATTCATACCCTTAGTCACATATGAAGCCTTCCGCCTCCTTTCTTTGCGGAGTTTATATGCACTGTCAACTCAAAAACTGACAAGAAAGCAAAAGCTATGTTGTGTTTATGCAACAGTGTTTTTTTAAATCCCCCTTTCGCATCTCCTTTCTGCTTCATTTCAGAATCTTTGAGGGTTGCTGAAAAAAGGAATTGTTGCGAAATTGCAAATTTGTTTCGCTTATGCAACAGTTTTTTGATTTCCTTTCGCAATTTTTTTTGCTTGTTCTTTCATATGTATTTTTATTCATACATTGTATTGATAAAGAAAATCCGAACAACTATGAATTTTCATATCGTTTATCCGGATTTTCTTTAAAAATTTTATCTTACTACAGCGTTTCAACGACTGAGAGTTGCTTTTCCCTTTATACAAAAACAAATCCCGATATTAGGAATGCAATTGCACTCAATGCCACTGCTACCAAACCAAAAGGCGCCTGCGTGATCGCATGCTGGAAGTTATCGCAGCCGGTAGCAGCCGATGTCAAAATCGTCGCATCCGAATAGAAGCATACATGGCTTCCCCAAACACCTGCTGAAGTCACAGCGCCAATAACAATTGCCGGGTTAACGCCCATTTTTAAGGCCAAAGGGATAGCGATTTGGAATGCAATAACATACATTCCCCAGCTAAGCCCCATGATAAATTCCGTAATCCCTAGTACAAAGAATATCGTAATCGGAAGCATCTGAGGCGTTACGTTCTGTACTGCAAGCTCGATAACATATTCCATAAATCCAATTTGCTCTGCTCCCGAAGCAAATGAATAAGCCGCTACAACCATGACCAACGGGAAGAGCATATTTTTTAATCCCTTTATACAGATATCCGCAAACTCTTCCGGATCCATAATCCCCTGAGGAATATACAAAAAAAACATAAATGCTACCGTCGTAATAACGCCGAGCTGCATATCATCAAATAAACGGTTGAGCCAATCAGAAAGAAAATCGGCAAAAAGAAATTCAAAACTTTTGGATTCTCAGGAACTTCTACCACTTCGCCTGCCCGAATATCGATCTTTTCAGAACCGGGGGGTGCAAGCACTCCAGTTTCTCGGGCACGCTTTTCCGCCTTTTTCATCGGTCCAAAAATAGGAACAATTCCTAAAATGACCAGTGGAACAATAAATGCAGCAATCCAACCATAGTAATTATAAGGGATCGATTTGATAAACCAATGCATTCCTTTTCCCTGCTCTGCTAAACCATTTTGTTCCAATAAGCTGGCAATAAAAATTGCCCATGTGGAAATCGGAATCAAAATGCACACAGGAGCCGCCGTAGAATCTACGATATAAGCCAAAAATTCTCTGGATACTTTATGGCGGTCTGTAATCGGTGCCATCGATGCACCTATGGTCAAACAGTTCAAGTAATCATCGATAAAGATAACAACACCCAAAATCCATGTCCACATTAAAGTACTTTTGCGGGTTTTAGCTCTTTTTGAAACCCAGTCACCAAAAGCAAAAGCGCCCCCCGCTTTTTCAATCAAAGCAATAATACTCCCCATCAATCCACAAACAATAAACAGCCAGGCAATATCCGGATCGACTAATATTTCTACAAACATTTCGCTAAACGGAAGTAGAAATTCTAATTTATATGCCATCAAATAACCTAACAAAGAAGATAAAATCAACGATTCCAAAATTCTTTTCGAATAAAAGACATAGATCAGCAAAAATATCGCCGGAATAAAAGTTAAGGCACCAAATTTGCTTTCATCCTCCGGTACCAATAAAGTAACCAATGCAAATGCTACAATCAAGATCCCATAGGTGATAAACGTCTTCCGCATGTCCTTTTTGGCTTTTTGTTGGATTTCCATGTTTTCTGTATAACCCCCTTTTTCTCGTATGTGTTAAAAAAATAAAATTACTGTACCCTTATATCCTTATACGCCTCCCCCCTTTCAAAAAGAGCTAGAAAATTATCGGCTCTATACTCTAAATCGTCAAAATCATCCATATAGCAATAATCATTCCAATATTCAGAAATATCTTTAAGTTCTGTCTCTTCTTGAAATATGATTGAAGGAAGCTCAGATAAAAAATAGAATCTTATCTGAGCTTTTGTCATCTAAATCGAGCTATTCCTACCTCTGCAAGAAGAATTTTTCACTATAACTTACTACCAGATTATTATAAAAAATGTATTTCTTATTATAGCAAGAAATATTTTAGAAATCAATTATCACAAAAATTTTAAATATGATTAAAATGATTTTATTTGTTGAATCGATTTCTTTCTTAAATTTGAAAAGTTTAAAAGGCGGGAAAAACTGGAATAGCTGTAAAACTATATTTTAAAGAATTCTCAATTTTGATACTTGTTCTCATTTTCGAGATCTATTCATCTGCGATTTCTGTTTTTAGATTTTTGAAAAAACATTTTCTATAGCCTGATCCGTCTATTTCCAAATCATCAACAGCCTGCTATTATAAAATCTTGTATTCTGCAAGTTTCCGATATAAGGTCGCTCTGCTGATTTTCAAATCCTGCGCAATTTTCATCTTAGCATCTCGTGAATCTCCATATTCAGAAATCTTTTCCATCAAAATCTCTCTTTCAAAATTTTTAATTCGGCTCTGTAAGGAAAGCCCCGAATCTTTCCTTTGAAAGCTCTGGTATCTTTTCCGAAGCCTCGGAGGCACTGCCTCTACCCCTATTTCATCAGAAAATGTCATATTGACTCCGTACTCTACTGCATTTTCTAGTTCTCTTACATTTCCAGGCCAATCATATGCAAGATAAATTTCTTCCGCTTCTTTCGAAAATCCTGTGATCGATTTTTTCATAAAAGCATTGTATTTTTTTAAGAAATAATCCATCAACAGCGGGATATCCTCAGCCCTTTTTCGAAGTGGCGGTATTCTCAAGGGGATCACGCTCAGCCGATAGTACAAATCCTCCCGAAATTCTTTTTCTTCCATCATTTTTTCCAAATCTCTATTTGTAGCTGCAATCACACGAACATCCACACAGATCGTCTTGTTCCCCCCTACCCTCTCAAAACGCATATTTTGAAGAACATGAAGCAATTTTACCTGCAAATGCAAAGGCATATCTCCTATCTCATCTAAAAAGATCGTTCCTCCATTTGCCAATTCAAACTTCCCCATCTTCCCTTTTTCTCTTGCCCCTGTAAATGCTCCTTTTTCATATCCAAACAATTCACTTTCCAAAAGGGTTTCCGGGATCGCCCCGCAATTGACGGTCACAAAAGGTCCGCAGCGTCTGGAGCTCTTATAATGAATCGCTCTTGCAAACATTTCCTTTCCGGTGCCGCTCTCACCCGTAATCAGAACGGTAGAATTTCCTCGTGCAACGGTCTCTGCCTGTTTTTTTACTTCGGCAATTTTTTGACTGTTTCCGATAATATCATCCAACGTATATCGAACGTCTCTTTGGCTTATATTGTAAACTAATTTTCGCGCCTCCGTGATGTCTCGGAAAGAAATAACCACTCCACAAAAATTTTCTTTTCCTTCGATGGGTTTGGTCGTAACAATGAAATGAAATTGTTCCATTCCTCTTTTAAAAATCTCTTCTTGCTCTGTATAGCCTTTTCCTGTTCTGAGCACCTCCAATGCAGGCGCATCCGGCATAAAGACAGAAAGATGTTTGCCGATCATCTCTTCTCTGGAGCTTTTTAACAGCACTTCTGCAACAGAATTGCAATGGGTAATGCATCCGTTCTTATCGATCGCTACAACCCCTTCGTGTATCGTTTCTAAAATCGTCATGATCTCATTGTTTGCAATCTGTATT
>JAMNXX010000068.1 GCA_023623095.1 Bacillota bacterium
ATATTCTTGATTCTTTATAAGTCTTTAAACCCAGTATCTAAATGGATACTGGGTTTTTATATTAATAATATCTTTTACTTCTGCCGTATTCTTCTACGTCCCGTAATGCTTCCCCAAATCTCTGAAAATGAACGACTTCTCTTTCTCTTAAAAAGCGAAGAGCATCTGATAATAATGGATCATCTGTCAATTTTAGAAGGTTTTCATATACTGCCCTCGCTTTTTGCTCAGCCGCCATATCCTCATGCAAATCCGCAACGACATCTCCTATCGATTGAATATAAGCAGCTGTCCAGGGATTTCCCGTAGAGTCGGCTGGATAAATGGCTTTATCCCGAATCGCATAATATCCTCCCATATCGGATTCCTTTATTTCTTCGATGTCCGCATCTTTTGTCAGCATATAGACCATCGTTTGGATCATTTCCATGTGTGCCAGTTCTTCTGTGCCGATATCTGTAAGCAATGCTTTTGCCTTGTTTGTAGGCATGGTAAATCTCTGATTGAGATATCGAAGAGCGGCAGACAGTTCTCCATCCGGACCGCCCAATTGTGTCATAATATATTTTGCCATTCTCGGATCTTTCTTAGAGACTCTTACCGGATATTCTAATTTCTTTTCATATATCCACATATCGCATATTTCCCCCCTTTTAGTCCTCTATTTCCCACGGCCATGGACTCTCTATCCACTGCCACGGATATTGGCTGAACGATTGCCCGAAATTGCTCAGCGGTCCGTACATGGACTCATATTGTTTTTTTACCATGGCCAACTGACTTGCAAATGCGTTAAATTCCGCCAATGCCCTCTGATCCCAAGGATGCGTATCCAAATATAAGTTCAAATCGATACAGGCAAATTCCAGCTCTTGAATCTTTCTCAATAATTCTCTTCTCTCTCTAGGCATACCGCTTCCCCCCTAATTTCTTACCGTTTCCTCATAATAATAAGGCGGCCAAGGTTTTTCCAATTCAGGAAATAATGTTCCCTTCTCCAACGCTTTATTTAATGGATATCGCATGCAATATACCTGATAGAGCACATATGCCCTTGCCAACATATCTCTCAATTGTTCCAAATTTCCATATGGATACGGACTTTGGCCGGGATGATTGCAGTCATCATAAATCACTTTTATTTCCCCCTTTTCTTGGAATATCCTCGCAATATTATCATATTCAACCATGTCTTTTTTTGGTACTTCTAATAGATATGATAAAAAATCTCATGGTCATCGCAATAAAAAACAGGTATGGATATACCTGCTTTATCAAAATTCATTCGGATCATCCCGAAACCCTCGATAGCCTCGTTCGGATTCTTTTTCATATTGATTTAAACGCTTTAAGTTTGTTACCCATAAATAAATTACAAATGGAATAAATAAAAGCATAAGCATTGGAATATTTGCCATCAGAATAAAATCAAATATACCGTGAAGCAAAATCGGTATAAGCAGAGACATTCGAAAATAAAATGATTTTTCTTTCTCGGTTGTAGCAAATTTGCTTAAGGATAAATAGTATCCCATTGTGATCCCAAAGAGCATATGTGCCGGAACCGATAAAACCCCTCTATATAACCCTACATAAGGATTGGCTGCAAAGCGATAAACGACATAGACGATATTTTCTACTGTTGCAAAACCCAATGCGGAAAAGACTGCATATACAATTCCATCCAGCTTTTCATCAAATGCATGATGATGAAAAGCGGTATAAAGTACCACTTTTCTCTTGAAAAATTCCTCAGTAAATCCCGCCACCATAAAAGCAGTGAATGCTGCCCCTAAAATCCCTCCAAATAAATTGAAGGCCATCAGGATCCTTTCCACAAATGCAGTAGGAATCACTGACAATGCTCCAAAACAAAATACTTTTATCAAAAGCGGAATCGGTTCCCGATCATAACGATCCGTTAAATAGATTCCCAGCGCCAAAGCCAATCCCGGTGCAATGGCGATCATCAACAATCGTATCGTCATTCGCTTCATCCTCTCCGATATGCTAAGTTTATTATTTGTTTTAAATCATATTTTAAGTGCGCTAATTTTTGTAAAGCAAATAAATGTGCTTATATATTCCTTTTTATGGATTTTGCATGATATATTTCCTGGAATATCCTCATGAATACAAAAACCTCTTGGTAAATTTTTTACCAAGAGGTTTTTCTAGAATTTTTTATTTTTTTGCTTTTCTTATTTCCTTAATTTCTTCTAAAACATAAGGCGTTTCTTGATATACATAGTAGTTCAGCCAATTTGAAAATAAAAGGTTTGCATGACTCTTCCAACGAACGATCGGTTCTTGACGACAGTCATCCTGAGGAAAATAATTTTTAGGAACATCAATTTCTATCCCTTTAGAAATATCCCGAAAATATTCCTGCGCCAATGTAAATTGGTCATATTCTGCATGACCGTTGATGAAAATCTGGCTGCCATCCTTAGAAGCAATAATGTAGAGGCCTGCTTCATCAGATTCAGACAGAATCTCCAGTTCAGGCACCTTTTCTATATCTTCTTTTCTCACTTCCGTATACCGGGAATGGGGTGCATAAAATTCATCATCAAAGCCTCTAAGCAACACGGAATTTTTCTGAACCACTCTATGCGGAAAAACACCAAACAATTTTTCCTTTCGTTTGTATTTCGGAATTCCATAATGATAATACAGCCCTGCCTGGGCGCCCCAGCAAATATACATGGTTGAAAATACATTTGTCAGCGTAAAGTCCATAATCTCCTTTAATTCTTCCCAATAATCCACCTCTTCAAATTCAAGAAGCTCCACCGGTGCTCCCGTGATAATCATAGCATCAAATACTTCGTCTTTGATTTCGCTGAATGTATGATAAAATGTTTCAAGATGTTCCCTTCCGATGTTTTTGGATTCATAACTCTCCGTATGCAAAAGCTTTAATTCTACTTGAAGAGGTGTATTAGAAAGCATGCGCAAAAGCTGCGTTTCTGTCTGAATCTTTTTGGGCATTAAATTTAATATCAATATTCTGAGGGGACGAATATCCTGGCGAATCGCACGAGAATCTGTCATGACGAATATGTTTTCATTTGTTAATGTTTCAAATGCTGGAAGGGTTTTCGGTATAATGATCGGCATCTTATTCCTCCTTTTTGCAATTTATATTTTCGATAATGCGGTATCAAAATCCTCAATGATATCTTCTATGTTTTCAATTCCAACAGAAACTCGAATCAAATCGGGAGTAACGCCACTGGCAATCTGTTGTTCCTCTGTAAGCTGCCTATGAGTCGTACTCGCAGGATGCAATAGAGAAGTCCGCACATCTCCCAAATGGACTACCAAAGCAGTTAAATTCAAATATTCCGGAAGCATTTTTCCTGCCTCTGCCCCTCCCTTGATCCCAAATGTTAGGATTCCGCTTGCTCCTTTGGGCAGATATTTTTGAGCCAACTCATAACTTGGATGGCTTGGGAGCAGAGGATAGTTCACCCAGTTTACTTTTTTATGTTTTTCAAGGAATTGAGCAAGCTTGAGTGCATTCTCACTATGTCTTTCCATTCGGAGGTGTAGCGTTTCAAGTCCTAAATGGAACAAAAATGCATTGAATGGGCTTAAACAAAATCCATAATCACGCAGCATCTGCACCCGTGCTTTCGTAATATATGCCTTTTCTTTGAATGTTTCAAGATATTTGAGACCATGATAACTCGGATCCGGTTCTACCAGTTCAGGATATTTTCCGTTATCCCAGTTGAACTTTCCTCCATCGATCACCACTCCGCCTACGCTTGTTGCATGACCGTCGATATATTTCGTAGCAGAATGGATCACGATATCCGCTCCTAATTCCAATGGACGGCATAGATAAGGAGTTGCTAAAGTATTGTCTACAATAAAAGGAACATCCATTTCTTTTGCGATCTTTGAAAACTTTTCAAAATCCAGTATATTTAACCCGGGATTTCCTATCGTCTCTGCAAATATTGCCTTCGTATTTTCTTGAAAACAAGCGATAATCTTTTCTTCATCCCATTCCGGATCAACGAAACTGACTTCAATTCCCAGTTTTTTAAATGTGACTTGAAAAAGGTTATATGTCCCTCCATATATCGTAGAGGATGCTACGATATGATCTCCTGAATTACAGATATTAAAAAAAGCAAGCGTCGTAGCTGCTTGACCGGAAGCAGTTGCAACTGCTCCAACGCCTCCTTCCAGTGCACTGATCTTTTCTTCAAAAGCCGCAACCGTCGGATTGCTGATTCGAGTGTACATATGCCCTTCTTTTCTCAAATCAAATAAATCTGCGACCTGTTCCGATTCGTCATATCGGTATGTTGTACTTTGAGCAATCGGCAACACCCTGGGTTTTCATGCTTGAGGATGGTATTCCCCTTGTACGCATATCGTCTCCGTTTTAAATTTTTCGTGCATTTCTGATCTCCTTTCTTTATTTCATCATTTCACAGCATCCTTTTGAAGAATAGGTATTTCTATTTGTTTTTGCAAATTTAACGAAAAAACCGCTTCATAAGAAGCGGTTTTTTGGATAAAATGCCCAATAAGGGCATTCGATCACCTCAACGACTTCTTATCTCTCAGGCAAAAGCCTGCAGGAATTGGCACATTGCTAGATTACTAGCTGTTGCCGGGATTCATAGGGCCAGTCCCTCCTCCACTCTTGATAAGAATTTTTCTTATTATTTAATTTTAAAAAGAATTGTAACGAAATTTAGCAGAATTGTCAAGCATTTAATCTTAAAAAAAATTAATATTTCTGATTGATGTATTGATCGATCACGGATTTTCTTATCTCTTCCATAAAGACACCCTCAGCTCGAAGCCTTTCTAAAAGAGAACGGCTGATCGAATGCAAAACGATCCCTTCATAATCCTTCAAAACAATTTCAAATAATCGGTCCTTCAGCAGAGGGGACTTTACCTTTACAAAATAAGCCTCTGTATTCTCAAAATTTAGATACTCAAGAAGCTTTAAAGTAGAGCGGTCTTTCTGCCGGTAATAATATTCTGCATCCCTTTTAAGCTGAGAAACCAATCTAGGATGCTTTCGCTGTAGATAAACGTCTTTTGCCTTCATATTGCTATACTTTGCTAATATATTATAATACTGATAATTGTAAATCCCTTTTTCAAAAGAATCGATGCGGTATCGAAAAGGTTTTAATTTGAGCTGCTGCATAAAAAAATAATGTTCCTCAATAAATTCTTTTTTTGTGATATCTCCTTTATAAAACTGATAAATTAATGCCTTTCGATTCTCAAAAAATTTATCGAAAACATTTTCTGAAGCACGATATGTCATTTTATGCACCCAATCTTTTTTGATTATATATCTATTATACATGATTCCAGAGTCCTTGCAACGGCTGCATGAAAAAAGAAAAGTGCTTTTTACTTTATTTTCCTTTCCGTAGAATGCCTGCAATATGCATTTTCGCCTTTTGGCTACTCATTCTGGATTGCAAATCAGCTCCCGCTGCCTCCGCTTCTTTTTGTAGTTTATTCCTACAGTCCGGACAATATCGATGATGAGCCGAAAGCAAAAGGCGTCCGCATCCCAAACATTCCACATTTAGATATTCATTCGGAATCTCGATCAATCTTTCTTCTTTTATAAAGTTTTGAATCACATGATAAGGAATTTTGAGCTCCTGCTCAATTTCAAAAGCGGTTGCACCAGGGTATTCCCTCAAATATTCTGCAATTTTTTCAAAAATTTCTTCTACTTTTTTGAAACAATCTGGACAATAATCATAGAGCTGCCTTTCATCGATAGGCTTTTTACACTTCTTGCAGACGCGTATTCTTAATCCTTTGTAATTTGCTTTGGATGTACTCATATCCTCACTCCTAATTTTCCATAGTCCAATCTGTTTCATATTAAAATTATTTCATATTCTACAAAAAATAAAATCCAACTTAAGGCTGATATTGTATCAACGTCAAAATTTCAAAAATATAACGCATCGAATCGCTCAATCCAAAATCTTCAATGGACGAAAATCTAAATAATCGCAAGACGTCAAATAATAGGAGACCTCTCGATGCTTCCCCTGCAGACCGAATCTGAAAAAATCTTTTCCATGAAGATGCGCATAAATCACTCTTTTAACCCCATAATGTTCATAGATTTCAGTAAAACCGGAAGGCTCCAACCGATCGTTTGTCGGGGGATAATGCGTCATTACGATAAAATCTTGATATCCTTTTTTAACCGCTTCATCCAGCGACAATCGAATCCGATGCAGTTCCCTTTGATAAATTTTTTGATCATGTTCCGTAAACTGCCTGTCATTCGGACAAATCCAACCCCTTGTTCCACATATCGCATATTTTTCGTAGGGAAAAAAATTGTTTTGCAAAAAATGAATATTGTCAAACATCTTATTCATCTTTGTAACAGA
>JAMNXX010000180.1 GCA_023623095.1 Bacillota bacterium
CCGGCGATAAAATCGATTTCATTGTTTCCGGGATGACACCCACGCCGGAGAGAGCAAAAAGTGTTGATTTTTCAAAAGAATATTATGTAGAAGAACAGAAATTGCTGATTCGAAAAGCGGATGCAGATAAGATTAAAACGATAGATGATTTAGAAGGGCTTAGAATTGGGGCTCAAAAAGCAACGGTTCAAGAAGAAATTGCAAACGGAATTGAAGGAGCAGCAGACGTGAAGCTTCTTGCGAAGATAACGGATTTGGTGCTGGAATTATCGAATGATAAGATTGACGCGATTGTCTTGCCGAAGCCGGTTGCGATCGCATATGCGGAAAGCAATCCAAATCTGTTTGCACCGGAAATATCTTTCGGAAGACAAGATGGGGTTGCGATTGCTGTAGCAAAAGGCAATCCAGAGCTTGTTGAGGCGATCAATCAAACATTAGACAGATTGATTGAAGAAGGAAAGATCGATGAGTTTATCGCAGAGGCAACCAAATTGGCAGAAGAATAAGATAGCGGACTTATTTTGAAAAATAGCAAAAGGTGATAAAACCGCCTTTTGCTAAAATTTTGCTTATCGGATCGTTTTGCAGGATTTGGAGACCAGCCGGCTTCTCCATCAAGAAATATTTCAATTGAAGCCGGCCGGCAGTTTTATTCAATGTAGCTTCTCGTTGCTTCTCAGTCGTATCATCGCAATATACAGCCAGGGAGGTGGAAGGATTGTATCTCGAATTTTTACAAAAGTATTATAAATTTTTCTTGACAGGAACACTCAATACGCTGCTGATTTCTTTTTTTGGGGTTATTTTTGGGGTAATTCTCGGCGTATTTTTAGCGTTGATGAAAATGTCTAAATTCCGTTTGTTGAGCAAAATAGCAACAGCTTATATTGAGGTGATTCGGGGAACTCCTCTGATGGTACAATTGTTTATTATCTATATCGGTTTGCCGAAAATAACGGGAATCCCCATCCCAGATATGACATTAGGAACCATTGCGGTTTCACTGAACAGTGCGGCTTATGTAGCGGAAGTAATTCGCGCCGGAATCCAATCCGTTGATAAGGGTCAAATGGAGGCTGCTCGTTCATTGGGAATGCCTTATAATATGGCTATGCGCTATATCATTATTCCCCAAGCCCTTAAAAATATCTTGCCTGCTTTAGGAAATGAATTTATCGTTCTTGTGAAAGAATCTGCAATTGTTTCTGTGATTGGAGTGCCGGAGCTGATGTATCGTGCAGATACTGTAAGAGGGATTTCCTACAAACCTTTTGCGCCTTTGATCATTGCAGCAGCAATTTATTTCATCATTACATTTACCCTTTCAAAATTGGTCGCAAAGTTGGAGAGGAGGATGAGTACCGGTGATTCGCGTGTCTAATTTGCACAAAAAGTTTGGAAAACTTCACGTACTGAGAGGAATCGATGAACATATACGAAAAGGGGAAGTGGTTGTCGTCATCGGTCCCAGTGGCTCTGGGAAAAGTACATTTCTAAGATGTTTGAATCTATTGGAATATCCTACTGAAGGAGAGATCATTTTCGAAGGTGTTTCGATCACCGATCCGAAAAATGATATCAACCAATTAAGACAAAAGATGGGGATGGTATTTCAACAGTTTAATTTGTTTCCACATATGAATGTTTTAAAAAATATTACATTGGCACCGAGCCGGTTAAAAAAGATGACGGAAGAGGAAGCGGAGGAAGTTGCTTTGGATTTACTGAAAGCAGTAGGGTTGCTGGACAAGGCAGAAGCGTATCCCAATCAACTTTCAGGCGGACAAAAACAAAGGATTGCTATCGCGCGGGCATTAGCCATGTCTCCGGAGGTTATGTTGTTTGACGAACCTACTTCGGCACTGGATCCGGAAGTTGTAGGAGAAGTGCTGGAGGTAATGGAAGAATTGGCTGCTCAAGGGATGACCATGATTGTTGTCACCCATGAAATGGGGTTTGCCAAAAAGGTTGGAAAGAGAGTCCTCTTTATGGATGAGGGAAAAATTATTGAGCAAGGAACCCCCGAACAAATCTTTTCCGATCCTCAGCATCCAAGGACGAAAGATTTTTTGAGCAAGGTGCTGTATTAAGGGGAAAGGCATATGAATTCAAGGGAATGGAGTTTTTTAGAATCCAATGTTTTGTTGGGTTCTATTTTTATTGGTGATGAAAACGGATGTCGGGCAATGGAGAGCAATTTTTGGAAAACAAAAAGACAGATTTGATTTTTAAGAACAAAATTATTTTTTATATCCATGTCATGATTTTGGAGACGCTATCTGTGGTATATATTAAAAAGTTAGATTTGAAATAGATTTGCTTTCCCGTTTTGCTCGGTATTTTCCTCTGACCGGAGCAAAAAAGGCTTTTTGTAGGGATGAATATTTATCGATGAAATTGTTAATATAATAATAAAGAAATCATATGGATTATAAACGCGGTTTGAAGGAGGACTTATGATGAATCAGATTCGAACATTAATTATCGGCGCTATTTTTTTCATATTGATATCCGGATTTTCGATAGGAATTACAAATTTAAGCAAAATACTTACTTATTAAGCGGCTGATGACAGTCAGGCCGTTTTTTACTTTTCATTAACGAGCGAAGCAGTTGCCTTTCAAATCGTTTGCTTTTAAAGAATAATTACGGGTATACATATACCATGATAATGAAACGAAAAGATAAGTAAGGAGGGAGTAAGGTTGTCGACGATAGAAATCAAAAAAGGAATCCATTGGGTAGGGACTGTAGATTGGAATATTAGAAGTTTTCACGGCCCTGCTTATCATACGCAGAGAGGGACAAGCTATAATTCATACTTGATCCTGGATGAAAAAATTACTTTGGTGGATTTTGTGGATATCCACTTTGTAGAGGAGTGGATCCGAAAGATTCAGCAAATCATTGATCCTTCTGAGATAGATTATATTATTGTAAATCATATTGAGCCGGATCATTCCGGAGGCTTTCCTAAGATCATGGAATATGCCTCAAATGCAAAAATTTTCTGTTCTCAAAAAGGAAAAGAGGGATTAATGGCTCATTATCCCGGTGAGTATCGGTTTGAGGTGGTTCAAACGGGGGACTGCATTCATTTAGGGGAACGGACGATTCAATTTATTGAAGCGCCGATGCTCCATTGGCCGGACAGCATGTTTACATATATTGAAGAAGAAAAGCTGTTGATGCCGAATGATGCATTTGGCCAACATATCGCCTTTTCAAAAATTTTTGATGATGAAAATGATCAATGTATTGTTTTTGAAGAGGCGAAAAAATATTATGCAAACATTCTAACACCGTTTAGCAGCTTGGTCGTTAAAAAAATAGAAGAAATCGTGAAAATGGGATTAGAAATCGATATGATTGCGCCGAGTCACGGGGTTATCTGGAGGAGCTACCCTGATAAGATTATTGAAAAATATATGCAGTGGGGAAAAGGCGAATCGGAGAGAAAAGCTGTTATTGTTTACGATACGATGTGGAACAGTACAGAAAAGATGGCCAATGCGATTATGGAAGGACTCATGAGCGAAGGGGTGGATGTCAGACTCTATCGCAGTTCCATTACAGATACGAACGATATCATTACAGAAATATTGGATGCAAAAGCGGTTTTGGTTGCTTCATCGGTAATCAATAGAACAATGCTTCCGGATGTGGCTTATTTCTTGGAAGAGTTGGCTGGATTGAAACCGAAAGATAAGATCGGTGCTTCTTTTGGCTCCTATGGTTGGAGCAAGGGAGCAGTAGCGAATATTGAGAAAAAAATGAAGGAAGCAGGAATTAAATTGGTAAAGGAAGGTTTGGAAATAAATTACGTTCCTATGAAAGAGGATTTGAAGGTTTGCTTTGAGTATGGCAAGGAGATCGGCAAAATGATTTAATGGAAGGCTCAAAAGGGTTGGATTTCGCAAATGTGCGAAACCCAACCCTTTTTTATTGGGATGAAAAGTGCAGCGGATTGATAGATCAATTTTTACAAATTTATCTCTTTTCTAAGAATAATCATTTTCCTTTTAACAAAAACTATCCTATGCAGTGGGATAAAAAATTTTAGAAAGCAGATCGATCGTGAGAATAAAGAAAAATCTAGGGAGGCAATAAAACGTGAAGAAAACAAAGTTTATCGTATCGATTACGCTCATTACCGTTATGTTGATGAGCATTATTTTTATAGATTCGATTGATGCTCAGAATCTTTACTGGGGTTCAAGGGGAAGCGAAGTCAGTGAGGTGCAGAGAAAATTAAAACAATGGGGATATTACACAGGGGGAATCGATGGAGTTTACGGGGCAAAAACGTATCAAGCGATCATCCGATTTCAGAGAAAAAATGGGCTTAAGGTTGATGGGATCGTAGGAAATCAAACAAAACGTGCAATGGGACTCCCGACGACTACCACCCAAAAAGCAGGCGTTTTCGATCGAATTGTGCAGATTGCCCAACAAAAATTAAAACAATGGGGATATTATGATGGAGCGGTTGATGGGATATATGGTTCCCGGACTTATGATGCGGTTACGAGTTTTCAAAGAAAAAATGGATTGCGTGTAGATGGAATCATTGGTTCTGAAACGAGACGTGCTTTGGGAATTAGCGAAAATATTGTATCGGCAGCATATTCCTCCACAAACCGGGGAGTTTCAAGAAGCGGCGATGTTCAACTGCTTGCCATGGCTGTTCATGGAGAGGCCAGAGGAGAACCTTATGTAGGACAAGTTGCTGTTGCTGCTGTGATTTTAAACCGTGTCAAGCACCCTTCTTTTCCGAATACGATTGCAGGAGTGATTTACCAACCGAGGGCTTTTACGGCGGTGGATGATGGGCAGATATATTTGACTCCGAATGATTCAGCTTATCGAGCGGCCCGAGATGCACTAAATGGCTGGGATCCTACAGGTGGAGCGATTTACTATTGGAATCCTGCTACGGCAACGAGCAAGTGGATTTGGACGAGAAAGCCTATCTTGAGGATCGGAAAACACGTTTTCGCAAAATAAGAAAATGAAATGGAGGGGTTGGCTTGAAAAAAAGATTATGGATTCTATTGAGCATTGCCTTACTCGGGATGGGAATATGGGGGTTCGATCAATATCGGAAAAATATGCAGTATCATCTTTATTTAGAAAATCAGTTTCAGCGAATGTTCTACGATCTGCTTGTAGACATTGAAAATGTTCAAGTAAATCTTGCAAAACTCATGGTTAGTGGGACTCCAAAACAAAATGTGATGACGTTTTCAGAAATACGTTCGTTGTGCTACGATGCACAAGAAAAATTATCTCAGCTTCCCATTGATCATACAAATGTGAGTAAAACACAAAAATTTTTAAGTCAAGTGGGAGACTACAGCATGGCACTGAGTAGGAAAAATTTAGAAGGAAAACCATTGAGCACAGAGGAGATGAAAACGTTACAGGAACTCCATCGTTATTCCAATATTCTATCTCAACAGCTTATTTCCCTACAGAAGGAAATGGCTCAAAATGGAATAAAGATAGGAGAACTTGTACAGAAAGGAAATAAAAGGCTGAGAAAAGCCAATCAAAATATGCTGACCACGAATTTTTTAAATGTGGAAGAGAAAATGCAAAAATATCCCAAGTTGATCTATGATGGCCCTTTCTCGGAGCATATTGAACAGCAGAAAACAAATTTACAAGGAAAAAATATAACGTCTCAGCAGGCACAAAAGATAGCAGCATCGTTTTTAGAGGATCAAAAATACCGAGCAGAGGAAATAGGAGAGATTCAGAACAATCGCATCCCTGGATATCTGATCGCATTAAACCCTGTGCAGGATCGAGAACGGAATCATTCTGAGATTTCAATGGCTGTATCAAAGAAAGGCGGAAAAATTATATGGATGCTGAACAATCGGGAAATTGGGAAAGCCAAAATCTCAGAAGAACAGGGAATAGAGATTGCAAAAAAATTTTTGAAGAAAAAAGGATATCCCAATATGCTCCCGACATATTTTGAAAAAAATGATGGGCAGTTATTGATTAATTTTGCTTATCAAGAAGATGGAATTATTATTTATACCGATCTGATCAAGGTAAAAGTAGGATTGGATAAAGGAGATATCGTCGGTTTTGAAGCAGCCGGTTATCTACATAACCATCGCGCGCGCAATCTCGATCTGCCCAAAATAAGTGAGGAAGAGGCCCAAAAAAGAATCAATGTTTTTGCGGAGCCTTCCAAACCGAGATTGGCGATCATCCCTACGGAGGGCGGCAAAGAAGTGCTATGTTACGAGTTTAAAGTACAATTTGGTCAAGATATATTTTTAGTCTATATCGATGCAAATAGCGGAGAAGAACAAAAAATCTT
>JAMNXX010000166.1 GCA_023623095.1 Bacillota bacterium
GATCCCGCACATTTTCCTATCGATACCGATCGTTTCTTTATTTATAGAAACTACAGTCCCAATGAAGATTGTGAAAGAATGTACTTCCAGAATCAAAATGCGCTCAAGATCGACTTGATCCGGTTGACGATAGAAGAGTGGAAAAAGGAGGGATTATTGACAGAAGAAGAATATTTTTATTTGTTAGCTGCATTAATAGAAGCTGTTCCTTACGTATCCAATATAGCAGGTGTATATGGTGCCTATTTAAAGCATTGGGATCGTCGAACATACAATCCTTTAATGTTAAAACATCCTGAACTTGTGGATAATGAGGAAGAAAATCCCTGTTATAATCAGGATGCGAATCAATTGGCCGGCAAAATAAAAGCAGATTTATTATATTGCGATCCGCCTTACAATGAAAGGCAGTATGTATCCAATTATCACATATTAGAAACCATAGCCAAATACGATTACCCTACCCTCAACGGGATAACGGGTATCCGAGCGTACGGAGAGGAAGAAAAATCGCTGTATAGCAGGAAGAAAAAAGCCTCCATCGCTTTTGATGATTTGATTAAAAAAACAAAATGCAGATATATCCTGGTGAGCTATAATAATGAGGGGATTTTAAAGACAGAACAGATCGAGAAAATATTAAAGAAATACGGGAAAGCGGATACTTACAGATTCTATGAATATCCTTACAGACGGTACAAAAATAAAATCACCAATCGAAGAAAAGGATTAAAGGAGCAACTCTTTTTTATAGAGAAAGAGGTGTAGAAAATAGAAAGCATTATAAAATCTCCCATGAATTACATAGGAGGGAAATATAAAATCATCCGACAGATAAAAAATTATTTTCCCCCCAAAATCGATCTATTTGTGGACTTGTTTTGTGGGGGATTAGATGTAGCAATCAATACAAAAGCAAAAAAAACCATTTGCAATGACTTAAACCACTATTTGATCGAAATCTATCGGGAATTTCAAAAACGAAGCATCGAAGAACTCTTAAATCATATCGACAGCAGGATTGAAGCGTACAAATTATCGAAAACAAATAAGGAAGGATATTTGGCATTTCGGGATTATTACAACAAAACGAGAAAGCCATTGGACTTATTTGTGCTGGTAGCCCATTCATTTAATTATCAGTTCCGATTTAATGATGCACATGAATTTAATAATCCCTTCGGTGCAAATCGAAGTTATTTTAATCATGTTATGAGGCGCAATTTAATCAAGATGCATCAAAGGATTCAAAACTATCAATTCATGTCGGTGGATTTTAGGGATTTTGATACAAGGATATTGGACAGCAACAGTTTTGTCTATTGCGATCCGCCTTATACGCTGTCTGTCGGGTCTTATAACGATGGAAAAAGAGGGTTTAAAGGATGGGGAATACAGGATGATCTGGATTTATTTGATTTTTTAGATCGTTTGAATCGCAAGGGGATAAAATTTGCTTTGTCCAATGTAATCGAACATAAAGGGGCAAATCATCAGGAATTGACGGAATGGTCAAAACAATACAACAAATATGATATCGATAAAAATTATGATTATTGCAATTATCAAAAGAAAAACCAAAAAACAGCAACGCAGGAAGTTTTGATTACGAATTTTCAGTTTAGAAGATAAAATGCCGGATATCCTTTGCACAGCGATACTCTATTTGTAATGTTTTGCTGTCCAAAGCGATAAAGATGGCCATCAAATAAGGATACAAAGAAGGAATTTGGGAAAAATAAAAAGGGGAGGTATATAAGAAATAAACAAAAATAGGAGATGAGGATATGAAAAATATCATTAGAGCACATGGGATAAGAGAACGCATTATGGAGGATTTAATAGAATTGAACGGTTTTCATGAAGTCACCGATCGGGAAATCAGCCTTGTAACACAACCTGAGTGGAAGACGATTCTTTCAAAACACTATCCTCATATGGACTTAGAGGATAAACACGTGAGCGTGGATCTTGATGAGGAAATTATTATATTGGAGTGAAGGCATGTGTTCTAAGTCTGAAATCATAAAACATCAGGAATGGGTTCTTCCAAATGGAACAAAGCAAAAAAATGACAGATAAGTTGTAAATACTTTGGAATGAAAGAGTACAATCAAATTGTTTAAGCCTTATAGATATGTAAAAAAGCCCTGCTAATAAAAGGGCTCTTTGTATATGTCGGGTTTAAAAGAAATTTGATAATTTCGCCGGCAAATCGTAAAGATGAAGAAATATGCCTTAAAGCTCCGTTCACAATTAGTCGAATAATACAAAATATCCTACAACCAATAAACCTAGAGCGATGCGATACCAACCAAAGGCTTTAAAGTCGTTGTTTTTAATATATCCGAGTAAAAACTTAATCGCGATAACAGAAACAAAAAAGGCGACAACCATACCGGTTAAAAGGATGGCCAGTTCGATTCCGGTAAAAGAAAATCCGAATTTAACCAATTTTAATCCACTGGCTCCGAACATCACCGGGATAGACAGGAAAAATGAATATTCTGCAGCGATGTGGCGAGAAGAGCCAAGCAGAATCCCTCCTAAAATCGTTGCCCCTGAACGGGATGTTCCCGGGATTAAAGATAATACTTGAAATACCCCGATCAAAAAAGCTTTTACATAGGTCAAATCATCAAAGGATCTTATCCTACTGATTCGCCGTTTGTTGCGATTTTCGATGATGATAAACAAAATACCATAAAGAATTAGCATCACAGCCACTGTTTGATAATTGTATAAATGTTCATTGAGCCAATCATCAAATAACAATCCAAATACTGCAGCCGGGATCACCCCAATAATCACTTTATACCAGATACGGATGGCTTCTTTCTTTTGCAATCTTGTTTTGCCGGGCGAAAACGGATTCAGCTTATGAAAATAAAGGAGGACGACAGCCATAATGGCGCCTAGCTGAATGACTACAAAAAACATTTCTTTAAACGCTTCCGAAGCATTGAGCTGGATAAACTCTTCAACCAAAATCATGTGACCGGTGCTGCTGATTGGCAACCATTCCGTAATTCCTTCGACGATTCCTAAAAAAACCGCTTTTAATAATTCGGTAATGAACATATTATTTTCCCTCCATATCCTCGTATCATAACCAGTTTATGAACTCCTTTATTCCCTTATGCGAATCAACGCTTCACAAATATAAATTCTATCATGCTTTAATGAATATGGAAATAGAAAAAGCGGCCTACAGAAGAATAATTCCTGTGGGACGCTTTTTTTATTACTTGTTGACAATCTCTGCATATACCAATGTTTGATTCAATAATATATATGCGATTTCTCCAAAAGTTACCGGTCCGGCAAAAGGTGGCGTTGCTTTATTGTCAAGTTTACCATAAAGATAATTTAAAACGCAGTTGCAAGAAAAGATCGGTTTGAAATCATGAAACTCTTGCAGACGTTCATGAAAGCTTTCTGCATAGTCGCTGATAGGACGTGCAAAATGATATTCCTTTCCTGCAAATACAGGGGCATAAAAATCCACGGTGGAATTTTCCTTAGAAACGGATTTGATAGATACATTTACCAATACGCTGTTATAATCTGCAATTAACGGTAATTTGGTATCAATGTTATTTTCTAAGATATAGTCAGAAAAAATTACTTCTTTTCCGTTGACCAAGCATTTCGTTACGGATAAACTATCTTCCATAAACTCGATTTTTGTATCATTCTCATCGATATTAAAAATATTGATAATTCCGAGTGAAGCGATTTCATCATCGGGCAAGCAAATATGTAATGCAACTGCTTTGTCCCAATAAGATGCACCGCTTATCCCATCATAAACCTTTGCCCTCGAATCAGTGGAAAGATCGAATCCGGAAATCCAACCGATTGTCGGATTCATTAATAAATCGTCTGAATATGGTGCTTCCTTCGCATAAAATACAGCAACATCACTTGCAAAAGGCATAATCAAAAATGTTATTCCATTTGGATAGGCATCTTTTGTTATGTCAAATATATTATCCTTATTATACACTACGGTTTTATAGTCTATTGCGCAGGAGATCTCATCTACAAACAATTTATCTTTGGAAGTAATGCCCCCCTGTTCTGTGATAAAGTAAGGGGTAGTTCCTGCAATCCATTTGCCTTTTGGCAATTGAGCCAGTAACGATTCGTCGGCTGCGATGTGCAAAATCTTGCCTTCTTCGATCAATTGTATTGCCTGTTCAAGATTGACAAACATATCCTTCCCTCCTATAAATTTTTCAATGCTTCAATATCCTTTTTGACAATCGAATTATATTTTTTTAAAAAAGATTCCATTTCTTGCAGACAATTTTTTAATTCTTCCGGCGTCTGGTTTGCTGCATACTTTTTCTGCAATCTAGAAATTAATAGATTTAATCCCAAAACAGAGGACTCATACTTTGCCTGCTTTTTAATTAATTTCTCAAACTTGCTGTTTAGCTCCTCCATACGATTAACCCCCTTTTCCATTTTGCTATTTTATTTTCCTATCAGCAAATATTGCTGCTGTTTCGTTCGCAAGGGTTTCCATCTTATAAAAAATTTACATAAAGATAAAAACAATATCATTCCTCACTAGATCAATAAATACTATATCAAATCTTGATAGAAAACTACATATTTTTATAAAAATCTCCAAAAAAATCCTTAACAGATCCTATGTCTAACTTTAGGAAAGCAGCTGTTTCGGGCGGTTTTCCAGGTTCGGATATTGACGAAAGTTTTAAATTCAATCACAATTCTAAAGAAAACAGGAAAATCAATGGGCGAGCCCTTCCAAATTCGTTAACAATAAAAACGTTAGAGCTTGTAGCAAAAAATAGGGAGGGGACGTATTATATGATTGAAGATAGATGATATGCAATAGAATTTTTTATAAAAACACAAGAAATATTGTTCATGAGGAGGGAATTGGTCATGGCATGGCAAATTGATTATACCCATTGTGTTTCAGAAGGCAATTGTAAAAAATACCCTTGTGGAAAAGAAAAATATAAAAGCAAAGGATGTAATTTTTGCCATCTCTTAAAAGATCATATCGGAGAATATGTAAGAGTAGGCGTTGTTTGCAATTGCGATACGAATAATCATATCTATCGGGATGGATATATTCAGAGAGGCTCCTTTTGCTTTGGCACGATAAGATTGTTTGACAGCGCGGAAGGCGGAAATGTCATATTTACCGCTTGCTGTGACGATATCTTTGAAGTATATCTTTTCCCAGTCGGAGGAAATACAATCGATATCCCGACCATGGTGGAACAACGCCTGAACTTCTTGGAAAGGTTGCAAGGAAATTCGCAGAAGGAGGAGACAACAAATGCGTGAATATCAAGAGGGTTGCGACATTTGTAAAACTCTCGTAAGAGATTATGAGGGAAGAGACGTATTTATAAAATTTAAATGCCCTGATTATTTTGGCACAGCTGGAAGAATTGTGAAGGTGAAAGACAATCTTGTGATATTGGACTATATCGGCGGCGGAACAAGCATTACTTGCTGCGACAATATCTGCTATGTGGTACCCTATGTTCCATGATGCCGGTTTTAGGCAAATCTGAGTATGTAAATTCTGCAGGATATTTTCAATGAAATTGTAGCAAAAAAAGCCTGAATCTTCTCAATGATGAAGTGTTCAGGCTTTTTTATTTCTGCGAAAGCTGCATCAAATAGAAATGGGATGGATTGTCATATAGGGCTTCGATGCAGTGCAGAAGATGATGTTCGGTTTCAAAACGTAAAGGGGAGAAACCGCGGATAATTGCTTCAATGTTGTGCAGTTTCATACGATCAATTTGCCCAATAGGACACCCCCAAGGCTTAAAAACAAATTCAAGCTGATATTGAGAGCGCCTAATAAATAATTGCCCTCATGAAGAAGAGTGGTTGTTTCATAGCTGAATGTGGAAAATGTTGTGAGTCCTCCAAGTAACCCCGTTGTAAGAAATAATCTTAAATTGGGAGAGATTGCACCGGATTTAATGCTAAAATCCATAACGAATCCTATTAAAAATCCACCGATTCCATTGACGATTAAAGTTCCATAGGGAAATTGCGTACCAAATATTCTGGGAGAATATGAGGAGATGAAATATCTTAAGCAGCAGCCTATAAACCCGCCCATACCGACAATAAGAAGTTTTTGCATTTCATTCTTCCCCTTTCAAAAAATAAGAGCCCCCTACTTTATGCGCAGGAGTGATTGGCTATCAGCATGGAAAGATGAACGCTGTCACCTTTATCGATTATACTTTGTATTTTTCCAAAAATCTACAGTCATTTTCAAGCCATTTGCCATGCAGCTTCCGCATTTC
>JAMNXX010000156.1 GCA_023623095.1 Bacillota bacterium
ATCCGAATCTTTCACAGGATATCGGATATGCCAAAGATGACCTTGTTTTTCTTCATGCTCTACTTCCGCATCTGAAAGAGATGTTTTACAGTCTGAACACCAATTGATCAAACGATTGCCGCGGTAAATATATCCTTTCTCATAAAGATTTACAAACATCTCTCGAACAGCTCTACTGCACCCTTCATCCATCGTAAAACGTTCTCGGGACCAATCGCAAGAATCCCCTAGTTTTTTCATCTGCTCTACAATTCTTCCTCCATATTCTTCTTTCCATGCCCATGCTCTTTCTAAAAATCCTTCTCGACCCACTTCTTCTTTGGAAAGCCCCTCTTCTTTTTTGATTTTCTCTACCACTTTTACTTCCGTTGCGATGCTGGCATGATCCTCTCCAGGAAGCCATAAAGCTTCATAGCCTTGCATTCTTCGCCAACGGATTAATATATCCTGAAGCGTATGATCGAGTGCATGTCCCATATGCAGCTGTCCTGTAATATTCGGAGGGGGCAATACGATGGTAAACGGTTTTTTATCTGGATTGATATTTGCTTTAAAATACTCATTGTCTAGCCAAAATTGATAGGTTTTCTTTTCAAATTCCTGCGGCTTATACGTCTTATCTAAATTTTTAAAAGTCATATCATCACTCCTCTTTGCTCTATATGATTCGGATAGATTCCAGTTTTTCCGGAAATTCCCCGCTGAATACCATCAAAAAACCTGCAATCGCTAAAATTAAGCCTATCATCTTCAAAATGAATAAGATTTCTACAGATCCAGCTTCATCCCTACCAAGTCTCAGTAAGATCCATTTTGCTCCATATCCGAACAAAGCACCTGCCAGTAAAAATACAATTCCTCCTAGGAACACACACTCACCCCTCACATAAAAAAGCCTCTCATTCCTAAAATTTTTAAGGACGAAAGGCTCTTCGCGGTACCACCTTAATTCCAGCTTTATACTGGCTCTTTGCAACAGATAACGGAAGTTTCCGGCTAAGCCTATGCATTCATGCTTTCTGAGCTTAGCAGTTCAGAAGCTACTTTCGATAACTTCCTCCTAAGAAATCTTTCAGCCTATGGATTCCTCTCTCTAAAGGCGAATATTATCTACTCCTCTTCTTCATCACCGATCGCAAAATATTATTTATTTTTCCATAATCATATATTCTTCATCATTATATATATTTATGAGTATAAAAGTCAACATCTAAGCAGAAAGTTTTTCAGAACCCAGACAAATCGGTCATCATATTTATATATCATCAATTATCATAAAGCAAAAAACATCGGATTATACATTTTAGCCACTCTGGAATGGCTTAAAATTTTTAAAATCAAAAGATGTATCGTCAAAAAAGATAAAAAACATGATTATTGGCAATAATGTATGAATACATATTAATGATAGAAAAATCTTCTAAATTCATCAAAGTAGGAAAACGGGGGCAAAATAGAAAATGAAAAATTATCATGTGAAAATCGATGAAGAAAAATATAAATATGGATACATCCGAGGAACTGTTGATGATTTTTACTGGTATGCATTGGTTCATAAAGAGCAAATCGATCATGGCATCAATCCTGAAAATCTTGAAAAAGGGCAGGGGAGGATTTCCAGATTATGTATTTATAAAGAAGTTATTGAACACCTCGGCAATCCATATTCCCCTGCATCTAGGATTCGAAGATATATTTATGCCAATTATAAACGGGATTGGGATGTGTTAAGCAGCAGCCATATCGATATGATCAAGTATTTGGTGAATTATCTGGAACGCAGGTATTCATTCCGATTGATTAAATCCGAAGTTGCCGGCAAAAATAAAAACCATTGAGCAATATTTCCTGCAAAGGCTCTCAGGAATCACATTCCATCCTATATAAAAATTATTTTCTATTTAGCATTTCTAAAAACTCTATATTGTATTTCCGCACAAAGCGCATAGAAGCAGGATCCCCATGACCGGGATAAATCATCATTTCATCAGGCCATTTCGATATTTTATTTTGAATCGATTTTTTCATTGCTTCTGGGCTGCCTCCAGGTAAATCTGTACGTCCTAAATCGATGTTAAATATCGTATCTCCCGTAAAAATCATATTTTCCCCTTCTACTTTAAAACAAACGCTTCCTTCTGTATGCCCGGGCGTATGAATCACCTCTAGGGATATCCCTTCTGCTTGGATTTTATCTCCATCTTTAAGCAAGATATTTGCTTGTTCGGAGATGGGATTTTCGCAGTTTTGAATCGTGCGATTTTCATAAGGATCCTTTAATACCTTGATATCCGCTTGATGGATGTAGATCGGACAAGCATATCTTTTTCTTAGAAAGGGCAATGCACCGATATGATCATAATGGGGGTGCGTTAATAGAATACCGGCTGGCTTCAATTGATTTTGCTCGATGTAGTTTGAAAATTTTTCTCCCTCATCTCCCGGATCGATGATAAAAGCTTGCAACGCATTTTCATCATAAATCATATATCCATTTGTTTCCAATATCCCCGTAACAATCCTTTTGTATTTCATCTATAAACTCCTTTCTTAAAAAGATGATAAAAGATCGACCGCTTTTTCGAATAATCTCATTATACTAAACAGCTAATAATATAACAAGATTGGTATTTTTATACCAATTAAAAAAGCTCGTGTTGTTCACGAGCTGAATCATCTTTTTTGCGTTCCAAACAAAATCTAAATTTTTGGAGCGGGCAACGGGAATCGAACCCGCACAACTGGCTTGGGAAGCCAGGACTCTGCCATTAAGCTATGCCCGCTTAATTTATCAGCAATATTATTATAGTATCCTTTTTTGTTTCTGTCAATCACTATCATTTGTATTCAAATACAGTATCTAAATCATTGCTTCTTTCTCATATTTTTATCCGAAGGGTTTTCAATCATTTGTATGATATTTTGCTGCAACTCTTTGATATATGTAAAAATTATAAAATATGTTATAATATCATCTTATGAACAACAGGATACTTTCATTTTCTTATGAACATGCAATCGTTTGAAAGGAATGATATTTTATGAAGGTGGCCATTGTTGGGGCCGGTAAGTTAGGATATAAAATTGCAGAAACACTATTCGATGATAATTATGTCATTATAATCGATAAAAACGAACGGGTGTTAGAAAGAGTCAGTGAGCAGCTAGATGTCCTAACCATTAAATCCAATGGTCTCCAGACGGAATTGTTAAATGAACTGGATATTTCCTCCTGTGATTTGGTTATCGCCGTAACCAATGCTGATGAAACCAATATGATTATTTGCATGATAGCAAAGAAATTAGGCTGCAAGAATACGATCGCTCGGATCAGGAATCCGGAATATGTAAAACAATCCGATCTTATCAAAAAATCGATGCATATCGATCATATTGTAAATCCTGAATTAGCCACTGCTGATGAAATCGTACGCTATCTTGTGAAAGGTTATGCCCTTCATACGGAGGATTTTGCATTGGGAAAAGTTTCTCTTATCGACTTTAATATTAATCATTTTCCTGATTTGATTGGCCAAAAAATTATGGATTTAAAAAATATGGAGAATATACTGATCGTTGCAATATCGCGAAATGGAGAAATCATCATCCCTCACGGTGGAGTTGTTTTGCAAAAAAATGATATCCTTTATCTGATTGGCAAGAAAGAGAGCCTGGATCGCTTAATAAAAAAAGAAAAAATCTGTTTGGAAAGACCCTATGTAAAAAATGTCATGATCTTAGGAGGCGGAAAAATCGGATACTATCTTGCCAATAAACTCGATACTTTAGGCATACAGGTAAAAATCATTGAAATCGATAAAGAAAGATGCCATTATCTATCTGAACAATTAAATAATCCTTTGATTATCTTAGGGGATGGAACAGATATTAATTTATTGGAGGAAGAAGACATTTCCTCTATGGATGCATTCGTTTCCGTTACCGATTATGATGAAGAAAACTTGTTAATGGCATTGGTAGCAAAGCAGTATGGAGTCAATAATATTGTCGCCAAAATAAGCCGTGCAAGTTATTCTCAAATTATCGAACGGTTAGGAATCGATATCGCACTCAACCCTGTCAATATTGCCACCGGCGATATCCTTAAGTTTATACGGGGCAGAAAAGTTGCTGCCGTCTCCCTATTGTTGCAAGGGCAGGCGGAAGTCTTAGAGATCATCATAAGCGAAAATATGAATATTACGGAAAAGCCGATTTCAAAATTAAATTTGCCGAAAGGGATTATTCTCGGTTCCATCGTAAGAGACGAAACGGTCATTATTCCAAAAGGAGATACGAGGATTTATCCAAAAGATCGCATCATCGTATTTTGTCTCCAATCAAAAATTCATGCCCTGGAAAAGTTTTTAAGGTAAAAAGGGGAGGCTGACTCCATGAATATTCGGATAGTCATCCATGTATTGGGAATTCTCTTGATGCTTGAAGCAGTTGGCCTAGCAGTGCCTTTTATGATTTCTCTGCATTGCGGTGAAAAGGCTGCTTCCGCTTTTGGCGCATCTATCCTCATTAGTCTCATTACTGGATTCTGTTTGTCGAGAATCCCTGTCCTTCATAAAAAAATTAAAATCAGAGAAAGTTTTTGCATTGTATCTTTTAGCTGGATCTTCGTATCGATTATTGGTGCGCTTCCTTTTTTTTTATCGGGAAGCATTCCTTCTTTCATTGATGCCTTCTTCGAAACTGTTTCTGGATTTACCACCACAGGGGCAACGATCATCAACGATGTTGAATCCCTTCCTTACGGAATCTTATTTTGGCGTTCTTTTACGCATTGGATCGGAGGGATGGGAATCCTTGTGTTTACCGTTGCTATTCTCCCTGCACTCGGCGCAGGTACATTCCAAATTTTTAAAGCGGAAGCACCAGGCCCTATCGCCGGTAAAATTGTCCCTCGGATCCGAGACACAGCAAAATTCTTATATATCACTTATATCGGACTTACCCTATTGGAAATTATCCTTCTAAAACTAGGGGGAATGAATTTATTCGAATCTACGCTTCATACATTCGGAACTGTTGGAACAGGTGGGTTCTCTGTTAGAAATAGCAATATTGCCGCTTATAAAAGCCCCTATATCCATATCGTCATTTCCATATTTATGATCTTATCCGGAACAAGTTTCGCTTTATATTACGGGCTTTTAAAGAAAAAATGGCGGGAAATTCTCAACCACGAAGAGCTGAGATTATACATGCTGATTATCATAGGGAGTGTCATTTTAATTGCGCTGAATATCCATGGGAGCATCTATAAAAGCATAGGAACATCCCTTCAGCACGCCTTATTTCATGTAAGTTCCATCATTACGACGACAGCCTATACAACGGTGGACTTAAATCAATGGCCTACATTCAGTAAAATTATACTTTTTCTGCTCATGTTGTTAGGCGGATGTGCAGGCTCCACTGCCGGAGGATTCAAAATCATAAGGGCTTTAATCCTTCTCAGATTAATTAAAAGGGAATTTTTAAAACTGCTGCATCCGCGAGCAATTATTCACATAAAAATCGGAGATCGAACTTTATCAGGTGATGTATTGGCCGCTATCTCCAGTTTTTCAGCATTGTATTTTTTGATGATTTTTTTAGGTGCTCTTTTCATTTCTCTAGAAGGAGTTGATCTGCTCAGCGCTTTCAGCGCCTCCATTTCAGCCCTTGCAAATGTGGGCATCGGATTTGATTTTGTAGGCACATCTCAAACATACGGTAGCTTTAGTGCCCAAAGTAAACTGTTCCTCTCGGGGCTCATGTTATTAGGCAGGCTGGAATTGTTTACTGTCATCTTGCTTTTTTCTCCTGCATTTTGGAAAAATAAATAAAAATTTTACTATATTTGAATGATTTCTACATATATTGGAATAATAATAGAAGAATAAATATCATCATACCTAAAAGGAGTTGGAAAAATGGACAGGCTCGCATTGATATTGGTAATTATCGGGGCGCTCAACTGGGGACTTGTCGGATTGTTTCGTTTCGATCTTGTTGCTGCCATATTCGGTGGTCCTCAGACATTGTTGAGCCGTATTATTTACACAATCATTGCATTAGCAGGTATTTATTGCATCAGTTTATTTTTCAGAGAAAGAGAAAAAACGCAATAAAATATAGAGGGAGCTCTTGCTGCCCTCTATATTTTATCCGCTGATTCCATTGTGGAAATAAAACATTTCTTCGGCAATCATTTCATGTTATTGGGATAATAAT
>JAMNXX010000020.1 GCA_023623095.1 Bacillota bacterium
CTGTATTTGTCGTGCTTTTTCCGGGAATTACAGCGGCGGTAATGGGTTATATGATGAATAAAGGATATGCGCCGAGCAAGGTATTGCTTGGTGGAACGGTAGCGAGCATTGCTTCCAGCGTTCTTTCAATGGCTTTGACATCCGTGTTGGTTGGAATCAGTACCATGGATCAACTTGGGGAAATGTTTCAGCAGATTATTGATATGCAAGTGCGTATTTATGAAGGCATGGGTGCAGATACTTATCAAATAGAAGAAGTTCGTAAAAACTTAGAAGCAATTACGCAGGCCGCGTTGATGGTTATTCCCGCAGCAGTTGTACTATCTTCTGCTTTTTTAACATATTTGAATTATGTGATTGCAATCCGTGTACTCAACCGAATCGGATATCAAACGGAAAAACTGCCTCCCGTTCAGCATTTTCGACTGTCAAAGAGTTTTTTAATGGGGACATTTTTGATCATTGCGCTGACGATCCTGATCAAAAACTTGAATATTGTTCATTATGAAACGCTGGTATCGAATATATTTGTTATTTTTCAGTTCATCTATTTTGTTCAGGGATTGGCAGTTATCAGTTTTTATATGACAGCTTTTCGCGTGCATCGATTGCTTCAGGGGATCATTTTCTTATTTTTGCTGTTTAATCAATTTGCATTTTTTGCTGCATCTGTATTAGGATTTCTTGATGCATTTATTAATTTCAGAAAGTTAAAAACGGATGGGTAATATTTTAGGAGTGCGGCATATGAAAAATAAAAAGTTTGTGAATTTATTTGTATCAGATACAAAAGTTCATTTATGGGTGATTGCACTGTGTGTCGGTGTAATTTTGATATACAATAAACCCTTTGGTGCAACGGGAATCGCACTCTTGATCTATCTCATTTATCGGAACTGGAAGATTCAACACGATCAGAAGGAGCTTTGGAGTACCTATATCGAAAGGCTGTCTTCCGATATTGACTTTACGACAAGGCATGCTATCTTTTATTTGCCGATTCCCCTTGCTGTCATTGAATTTGACGGAAAAATCAGCTGGTATAATTCAAAATTCTCCGAAATGATAGAAGACAATGACATATTGGAAAGAAATATTGAAGATTTGATTCCTGGATTTAAAGTAGATTATATATTGGGAGAAGAAAAGGAGCGGTTCATTGAAACAACGATCAAGGAAAAGCATTATAAGATTTTGTATAATATATTGGAAGTAAAAAAGAGGTCTTCCCGATATATCATCATGCTGTATTGGATCGATATTACCAGCTATGAAATATTAAAAGCGAAATATAACGATGAAAAGCCTGTTATCGCATTGATTCAGGTGGATAATTATGATGATGTGCTTGCCAGCACCGAAGAGGCCAATCGCCCCTTAGTCATTGCAGAAATTGACAGGCGTATCAAGCTCTGGGCTGCAAGGATGAATGGCTGCATGAAGAAATATCAAAATGATAAATATATTGTGTTTTTTGAGAATCAGTATTTAGATCGCTTGGAGACCAAAAAGTTTGCAATCCTTGATGAGTTTAAAGAGATTTCTGTAGGAAACGAAATTCCGATTACGTTGAGCATCGGAGTAGGGGTCAATGGAAAAACACCTATACAATTGGAAGAGTATGCGAGTGCCGCTCTGGATCTTGCTCTGGGGAGAGGCGGAGATCAGGCCATTGTAAAAAGGATTCAAAAGCTAGGTTTTTACGGAGGAAAAAACAAAGCGGTAGAGAAACGAAACAAGGTAAAAGCAAGGGTGATCGCACATGCGCTTCGCCAGTTAATCGATCAGTCCCACAATGTTGTGATTATGGGACATAAAGTTCCGGATATGGACAGTTTCGGGGCAGCACTGGGCGTATATCGCGCAGCAAAGAACCGGGGGAAAAATGCGGCCATCATTTTAAATAGCTTGAATGAAGAAATCAAAAATATATACAATCGCGTAAAAGATTTAGGAGATTATCATTTTATCAATAATGAAGAGGCACGAAGCATCATAAAAAGCGATACGCTTTTGGTGGTGGTGGATACGCATCGGCCTAGTTTTACTCAGTTTCCGGAAGCATTGGATATTGCAGAGAAAATTGTTTTGATCGATCATCACCGAAGAGGTGCAGAATTTATTGATGATGCGGTATTGGTTTATTTGGAGCCTTATGCGTCTTCTACCTGCGAGTTGGTTTCTGAAGTGCTGCAATATATGGAGGAAAAGATCCATATTGAAAAAGCAGAAGCAGAAGCGCTGTTGGCGGGAATTGCTGTGGATACCAAGAATTTCTCATTCAAAACCGGGGTTCGGACATTTGAAGCAGCTTCTTGGTTGAGACGGGCCGGCGCGGATACGACGCATGTAAGGCAGCTGTTCCAAGATGATATGGAAAGTTTTGTGGCACGAGCAGAAGTTGTAAAAAATGCACAGTATATCGGGAAAAATATTGTGCTGTCAATTTGTCCACGAGGAACACAGAATGCAGCGCTCGTAGCTGCACAAGCTGCGGATCAATTGCTGGATATTCGTGGGATTACAGCTTCATTTGTCTTAGGGATGCGCGAAGAGGAAGAAGTCTTTATCAGTGCAAGGTCGCTAGGGGATATCAATGTGCAGCTCATTTTGGAAAAGTTAGGGGGAGGCGGTCACTTGACGGTGGCAGGCGCTCAATTGAAAGGTGTTACGATGGAAAAAGCGGTTGAGCAATTAAAGAATGCGATTCATGAATATTTTGAGGAAGGGGATCAATGATGAAAGTCATTTTATTGAAAGATGTAAAAGGTTTGGGAAGTGCAGGGACAATCGTCAACGCGAGCGATGGACATGCCAGGAATTATTTGATTCCAAGAGGACTGGCTAAAGAGGCGACAGAGGGAGAAATTAAAAACCTAAAAAAACAGCAAGCAGCTGAACAAAGGAAAAGACAGAAAGAATTTGAAAATGCCAAGATGTTGGCCGAAAAGCTTTCAAAGCTGACCGTTAAGGTAGCGGGGAAAGCAGGAGAAGGAGGAAAACTTTTTGGTTCCATTACTTCAAAAGATATTGCAGAAGCATTGGAAAAACAATACCAAATTCAAGTCGACAGAAGAAAGATTCAATTGGACAATCCTATCAAAGATCTGGGCGTTGTTCTTGTAGAAGCAAAAATTTATCCCGAAGTGACTGCAAAAATACGGGTAGAGGTTATAGCAGAGTAAAGGAATCGTGAGAGGTGACCATTATGGAGCAATTTGGGAGAGTTCCTCCTCACAGTGTAGAAGCGGAGCAATCTGTCTTGGGCGGGATGATCCTCGACAAAGAAGCCATTGCAGATGCAGTGGAAATCGTACAGAGCGAAGATTTTTATAAGGAAGCCCATCGAGAAATTTTTGAGGCGATATTGTCCTTATATGATCGGGATCAGCCCGTCGATCTGATTACGCTGTCAGAAGAATTAAAGAGAAGGCAGACGTTAGAGGCCATCGGAGGCCTCTCTTATTTGACAAGTCTATCTGCCGCTGTACCGACGACCACTCATGTATCCTATTATGCGAAAATTGTAGAAGAAAAGTCCTTACTGAGAAAATTAATCTCTGCTTCTTCAGAGATCATTGATAAGAGTTATGAAGCGGAAGACAATACGGCTTCGATATTGGATTTGGCTGAGAAACGGATTTTTGATATATCCCAGAAAAGGAGCAGCAAAGGATTTGTTCCAATCAAACAGGCGCTTTTGGAAAGTTTTAATAAAATTGAAGAACTTTATCAGAACAAGGAAGGCATGCTCGGCCTTCCGACTGGATTTATTGATATCGATCGAAAAACATCGGGCTTGCAAAAATCAGATTTGATTTTAATTGCGGCCAGGCCGAGTATGGGAAAGACAGCATTTGCACTCAATATCGTGCAAAATACGGCGATTCGCACCAATGCTTCTATTGCTGTGTTCAGCCTGGAAATGTCTAGAGAGCAATTGGTACAGCGTATGCTGAGCGCAGAGTCCCATATCGAGATTCAAAAAATCCGAACCGGAGATCTAGATGAAGATGAATGGCCTCGTTTGGCAAAGGCGATGGGGCAATTGGCGCAGGCCAAGATTTTTATCGATGATACGCCGGGGATTACTGTCATGGAAATGAAGGCAAAATGCCGAAAGTTGAAGCTTGAGCATGGACTGGATCTCATCATGGTTGACTATCTTCAACTGATGTCTGAAGATGAAAGGTCTGAAAACAGGCAGCAGGAAATTTCAGCCATTTCACGGAAATTAAAGGCATTAGCCCGTGAGATGGACTGTCCGCTGATTGCCCTTTCACAATTATCCCGGGCCCCGGAGATGAGAGGAGATCATCGACCGATCCTGTCTGATTTAAGGGAATCAGGAGCTATCGAGCAGGATGCAGATATTGTCATGTTCCTTTATCGAGATGAGTACTATCACCCAGATACGGAAAAGAAAAACAGAGGAGAAGTGATTATTGCAAAGCAGCGAAACGGCGCGACCGGAACAGTGGAGTTGGCGTGGCTGGGGCAGTTTACCAAATTTGCCAACTTGGAAAAGTATCTGGAATAGGTTTTGTTTTAAACTTATCAAATAGGGGTAAATATAGACTATACATAAATTTATTAAAAAAGACAGGGGAGGAAGTGGCCTTTTGAAAAACACAAACGAAAGATTTGTGATTATTGGAAACGGGATTGGCGGATTGACAGCAGCGGAAGAAATCCGGAAAGAAAATCAAACGGCTTCTATTATCATCATCAGCCAAGAAGATTATCTAACTTATTATCGGATGAAGCTTTCTCATTCTATTAGCAAGGAAGTAACCATGAAAGATCTTTTGGTTCATGGTGAAGATTGGTATGACGAAAGAGCGATACAAGTGCTTTTGGGAAAGAGAGCCGAACAGATCGATACAGAAAACAAATGCGTTATCTTAGAGGATGGAAAACAGATTCCTTATGATAAGCTTTTAATTGCAAACGGGAGCACTCCCTTTATGCCTTCTCTGCCGGGGATAGAGAAGCAGGGCATCTATAGCCTGAGAACATTTAAAAACTTAAAAGATATTCAAAATTATCTCCGGGACTGCAGAGAGGTAGCTGTTGTCGGTGGAGGCCTGCTGGGGATCGAAGCTGCATGGGCATTGAAGGACAGGGGCTTGAAAGTACATATCATCCAGAATACCGGTTATCTGCTGGGAAGACAATTGGATGAAGAACTTGCAGACTATGTGAGAGAGTGGTTAGAGCGTGAAGGGTTAATTATCGATCTATTTGCAGATATTCAAGAACTAAGAGGGGATCAGAAAGTCCGCGAAATTTATACAAAAGACAATCGAACAATTCCGGCGGACATGGTTTTGTTCTCTATCGGAGTGCGACCGAATATAAATATTGCAGAGGGAACGGGCTTAAAGGTGAATCGGGGGATTTTAGTAAATCAGCGGTTAAAAACATCTATCGATGATATTTATGCAGCAGGCGATATTGCTGAAGTAGAAAATGCTGCTTCCGGACTTTGGACGATTTCGATGGAACAGGGGAAAGTGGCAGGCAAAAATATGGCTGGAGCTGAAATAGATTATGTTCCTGCTCAGCCGGCTACGATTTTATCCATAGGAGCTTTTTCCCTTTTTTCTGTGGGGAAGGTTGGAAATAGATTGGAAGAGATCTCATATAAAAACAAAGATGTTTTTCATAAACTTTTTATGGAAGATGGAAAATTGGTAGGTGGCGTGCTGATAGGCGATACGAAAAAGATGGCCAAATTAAAAAAGGCGGTTCAGGATCGCGTATCGATCAAAGATATGGCTGAAAAAGGCTGGGATGCGCTAGAGATCATCCAGCAGTTCTAGAATCAAAAATTGAGGAAATCGAAGCTTCTTTGAAGTATCCTACTTTAAAGGAGCTTTGTTTTATGGGGGATAAATAAAATCAAAAAATTGGAAGGATGACGGGCGCTCGAACTTGATCGTCCTAGGAAGGTGGGGGAAGATGGAATCTGTTCAAGGGGTAAGGGTATGCGTTCGAGAACTGAGATTGGAAGATGTGGATCAAATGCAAAATTGGGCTGAGCATGAGGATCCGCTATTCTTCTATTATAATTTTCCTAAGATGAATAAAAAGGAAAGACAGCAGTGGTATCAAATGAAGATGAGATGGCTTATCAGAAAAAGCTATGCGATAGAAAATGAACATGGAAAAGTGATCGGCTATCTTTCTAT
>JAMNXX010000158.1 GCA_023623095.1 Bacillota bacterium
CGTCATTTCCCGCCATTGCCTTTCGTAAGTGAAAACAGATTCTCGACATTTATGGTTGAATTCTGCAATTCCGTACTTTTCAATATCTTGCTTATTTGATAAATTTAATTGCTTTTCGACTTCTATTTCCACAGGAAGTCCATGGGTATCCCAACCGGCTTTTCTTTTAACTTGATATCCTCTCATCGCTTTGTATCGGCATACAGAATCTTTTAATGTTCTCGCCATAACATGATGAATCCCGGGCCTTCCATTCGCAGTAGGGGGGCCTTCGTAGAATACAAACGAACGTGCTTTGTCTCTACTTTGGATGCTCTTATTGAGGATATCTTCTTTTTCCCAGAACTTTGAAATATGGTTTTGGCACTCTGCAATCGGCAAATCTGATAACGGTTCAAATTTCTGCATTTTATCCATCCTTTCATTGATTGTTTCTTTTCTCTCTATCGAATTCGGCACCTAACCGTTCTGACGATAATCTATAGCCAATAAAAAAATCCCTATATGAAAATAGGGACGACATTAGCCGCGATACCACCCTCTTTATAGGACAAAACAACCTGTCCTATCGCTCGTTTACAAGATAACGCATGACTGCGGGAATCCCTACTCAGTTTTCAAAATCCCAGCTACCAAGGTGATCTTCGTAAAAGGCGTCGTAAATAATCTCTCACCGATGGATTATCTCTCTGTATACTCGCCTTTCCTACTCTCCTCTTCCTCGCTGTTGTCCGATATCCGATTTTCAAATTTCTTTTTAGACTTCATTTTAACATACTACAACTAATTTTATACGCAATTTCATCAAAATGTCAAGGGAATTGACAAAATTAATTCATCCCCTGCTATTAAGAGTATTTTTAGCGGTGTAGCTTCTTTTTTCTATCTCTTTTCTCAACCATACATACTGACTCATCATGCAATATGGTTGAAATCCAATGCGCTGATATAATTCTCTGCCCACATTTGATGACTGAAGTACGCCGATGCGATAGCCAAATGAATAAGCAGCCTGCAAAGTTTTTATCGTAATAGCTGAGCCAAACCCGCGGTTTCGGAATGAAGGAAGCGTAGATACATTGTATATGCCTGCAGCCTCTTTTCCCAAAAAAAGTCCCGATGTACAAGCCGGCTCTTTTCCAACAAACCCCACATAACGCTGCCATGGCAAATCCGATGAAAATCCAATTTCTCTTTCAAATTCAAAAATAGAATTCGCAATTTCATCGGGAATACGAAATCCCTTTTGAAACACATACATCCAATATTTTAAGTATTTCACATTATCGACTCGCCGAATCAAAATCTTTTCATTTCCAATCTCTTTGTTTGCAATCTCTTCTAAATCTGCCGCCATTCCCGATAAATCAGCACTGTGCACAAAACCATGCTTTTGCAAATGCGCTCCCAAATTTTTGGGTCGGGTTGAAGGGCCTATCCACCACATTACAGGTACATGATGCATTTGATAATAATTTAAAAGCATATCGATTTTTCGATCAGCTTCTTTTTCTTCTAAATTTGTTGAAATAACCGCATTATAAAAAGAAAGAGGAATCCCTGTCAAAAACCATGATAAGCTCGAGTTCTCGCAAAATTCTGATTTCATTGCGCTGCCAAAATATTTTCCGAGCTCAATTAAATTTTCTTCAATCATTTTCGATAGCACTACATCTGAGAAAGCTTTCAGCGGCATTGGTTTCCCCCCTCTCCCCTTTATTTTATCAGCCTGTCTTTAATGCCCCATTCGCGAAACATTGACAATCAATCCACCAATTTAGTGAAACTTCCAAGAAAACAAATCACAATTTCTGTTTTTTTTATAGAATCCTCTATATTCTATATTATATGTATCCCCGGCTTAGCCGTTAAAAGATCCAAACAAATCGGAACGTAACCTTTTTTTGTGTTGGACATAGTATATTATTGCAAAAAGCAAAATTTCCTTGTGTTTTTGATAAATTTGATGGAATGGTTCAGCAAATTTCTTTCCAACCAAAATTTCAGAGAGGAGTGATGAAGCCAATGAAAGACTTGTTCGATAATCCATTTATTCATCTTTTCCATGAAATCGCTTTGACAAAAGAGGATATCGCTCAGTTAGAAGAATATCATGAACAATATGCAAATAAATCTGAAAATTATATCCTAAGAAAAATTATTGAAACAAAAAATATGCTCTCCAAAGAAATACTTCAACAACACCAAAAAAACCTCAGCTTGCTCGCACAAATGGAAGGCTTTCTATCGGAAGAGCAAAAAAAGAAAATTCAATACTTGATCCACTTATTGGAATCCGATATAGCCGTCCGCCGCAGAAGGGGTACAAATATTTCTGATATAGAAGAACAATCCTTTAAAGGAAGGAGCAGCTTGCTTCTTTGGTTTTTGCTGCTGAGCATTATTTGGCGCAGACCATCCTTCCGCTATCCATTTTATTGATAAAAATGACCGATTTCAAGAGTCAGACTCCTAAACCGGATTCTGGCTCTTAAAATTATTTGTCACCAACTTCGCTTTTTATACATAACGTATAGTAAGAAAGCAATATGCATTCAAAAAAAAGACGCTTAAACGACTTCTATAAAGGAGGTGCCGGCATGAGCGAAGAAGTTTCTGTAGAAAGATTTAAGCCAATACAGCGCGGCAATGACAGCAGCCTTTTATTTTTCTTCCTCCTGCTTGTTATTCTATTCTGTGGGTTTTGTAACGATTTTTAAACGCTTTAAAAGAAAGAGTGGGAATCTCCCACTCTTTCTTTTGCTTTTATTTGTAAATTTACTCAATTTCCAAACTGCCGATCAATTCTTTCATGCTGAGCATCCCATGCTGCTGCATGTATCCTTCAATCCCTTTGAGGATTTCTATCATCCCGTTGGGATTTACAAAATTGTATGTTCCCACTTGGATGGCTGAAGCTCCTGCCAAGAAATACTCTACCGCATCCTCCCAACTCTGTATTCCGCCGATACCGATCACAGGGATGGATACTTTCTGAGCCACCTGCCATACCATCCTTACAGAAATCGGCTTGATAGCAGGGCCTGATAACCCTCCAATGATATTTCCCAATTTCGGCTTCCTGCTGTGCACATCAATCGCCATACCGATATACGTATTGGTCAACGATACCGCATCTGCCCCTGCTTCTTCTGCTGCCGAAGCAATCGTTGTAATATCTGTTACATTTGGGGTCAATTTAGGAATCAGCGGTTTATCCGTAATTTCCCTTACGCTTTTTACAATAGAATATGTATCCTCACTGCTCATCCCAAAAGCTTTTCCTCCGGCTTTTAAATTTGGGCAGGATACATTCAATTCAATTAAATCTGTACGTCCATCCTCTTGCAGCATCTGCACCATTTGCTTAAATTCATCAATACTATAAGCAGATATACTGGTCATCAGCGGTACGTCATATCGCTCTTTATAAAAAGGGATGATAAAATCCAAGAAATGCTGTAGTCCCTTATTCTGTATCCCTACAGAATTTAACATCCCTCCAACTGTCTCCACAATGCGGGGCGGCGGGTTTCCATCTCTTGGATGCAGGGTTACGCTTTTGGGGACAATGGCTCCTAGCTTTTCTACTTCACATACTTCACAAGATTCTATCCCAAACGTACCGGAAGCAGGCATAACAGGATTTTTTAAAACCACATTGCCTATTTTTACTGACAAATCAATTTCTTTCACGGTATGATCACCTCATTTACATCGAATATTGGTCCATCTTTACAAACCGTTTTATATCCGTCTTTCGTCTGGCAAACACAACCATGGCATACCCCAATACCGCATGCCATATGTTCTTCTAAAGAGACAAAAGCAGAGAGCCGGTACCGCCTTCCCATTTCTCTCGTCAGCCTGGCGATTCGTTTGGAACCGCATGAGAATAACTGCTTCACTTTGTTTTTTTCAATGCTTTCAGTCAAAATTCTCTCAACATTTTCTACATCGCTTGTTCCTCTTTCATCGCTCAAAACATGAACATCACAGCCAATCCTTTCTAAAAAATCATCAGCAAATATTAGCGATTCTGTTTTTGCGCTTAAGACGGCTGTCACATGACGTCCTTCCTTTTTCGCTCTTTCTGCCAGAGAGACAATCGATGCAATTCCTACGCCTCTTCCGATAACGGCAATCCCTTCTGCAGCCGGATCGATTTTATAGAAATTTCCTCCCGGCCCTAAAAGATCGATCCCATCCCCTTTCTGCATCCTCTTCATCCGCTCTGTTCCTTTTCCTTTCAATATATATAGCAATTCAATCTCTCCGTTTTCGGGATCATATCGATAAATACTAAAAGGTCTTCTCAAAAGCGGATCGAGCCCTTCTGTACAGCGGACATGGATGATCTGCCCCTCTTTTACTTCCCTGGCAATTTCAGGACAATGAATTCTTAAATGGTAATATTTTTCTCCAACAGAATCATTGGATAATACGATTCCTTTACAAATCTTCATGCGTCTGCCTCCTGTTTATTATCTTTCTGAGTAGCGGATTTCTCCGCTTACAATGGTCATTACTGCTTTCCCTTTTAATTGTCTGCCATCAAAAGGCGTATTCCTCCCCTTTGAATAGAATGCTTCTGCATCAACTGTCCATTGTTTTTCTAAATCGATCACAGCAATATCTGCATCGGATCCGGGTTTTAATGTTCCCTTCGGTATATTTAAAATTCTTGCAGGGGTAGACGTAAATTTTTCTATCACAGCCTCCAATGACATATCCCCTGTATGATATAATTCAGTTAATGCAAGCCCTAAAGCTGTTTCCAATCCTACAATCCCGTTGGCTGCTTCCGGAAGGCTTGTTTTTTTATCCTCTATCGTATGGGGAGCATGATCGGTTGCAATGGCATCAATGGTTCTATCTGCCAACCCTTGCTTAATCGCCTGAACATCTGCACTCGTCCGCAAAGGCGGACTCATTTTTGCATAAGTTCCCCATTTGAGTACCGCTGCATCTGTCAACGTAAAATGGTGAGGAGTTACTTCACAGGATATTTTCAACCCTTTCTTTTTTGCCTCTCGGATCATTTCCACTCCTCTTTTTGTAGAAACATGCTGAATATGAATTTGCACACCTGTCTTCTCTGCAAGAAAAATATCTCTCAATATCCGGATCTCTTCTGCTGCTGCAGGAATGCCGGACAAGTGAAGTTTTTGGGATACCTCCCCGCGATGGATAGAATGATCGTAGACCAAATCTAAATCCTCACAGTGAACGCCTACCGGAAGATCCAGTTCCTTTGCCTGCTGCATCGCCTCATATAAAACCCTGGCGTTGGCTACAGATTTCCCATCATCTGTGATCGCAACGATCCCTTCTTTCTTCAACTCTGAATAAGGGCTCAATTCTTCTCCGGAGAGCATTTTTGTGATGCTTCCCATCACATAAATATGGCAAGAAGCACGCTTTGCCTTTTCTTGAATCAACCGAAGCGTTTCTACATTGTCAATAACTGGATTCGTATTCGGCATACAAACAACGCTTGTAAATCCTCCTGCAATTGCTGCCAAAGAGCCTGTTTCAATGGTTTCTTTTTGTTCATATCCGGGCTCGCGGAAATGGACATGCATATCGATGAGTCCAGGCACAATATATTTTCCTACAACATCGATTGTTTTGCAATTTTCCTCTTCTATTTTATCCTGTATTTTTTTAATTTTTCCATCTGAAATCAATATATCCGACAATCGGTTTATTTTTTGTGAGGGATCGATAACCCACCCTCCTTTAAGGAGCAAATTTTGCATCGCAACGTCTTCCCTTTCCTTCATTTCATGATTGATATTTTTTAATTTTTGTACAAAAAATACCATTTCTCAATCCTGTTCAAAAGAGTTGGCTCCTCTCTACGAGAATCGCCCATTTGTTCATTTAGCCAAGGAAATAATCGTTTCAAACAATATGGACAGTCCGTTTTTCAGATCTTTTAAGCGCACTTCTTCTCTTTTATTGTGGCTAATCCCCCCAACGCAGGGAATAAAAATTAAAGCAGCCGGAATGATCTTCGCAATATTCATTGTATCATGTCCGGCTCCACTAGGCATCTCTTTATAAGTCAATCCCAGTTTGCGGCAATTTTGTTTGACCTGTTCCATCAGATCCCTATCGAGGGATACCGGTCTTTCCCGACTCAGT
>JAMNXX010000221.1 GCA_023623095.1 Bacillota bacterium
AAGAAGAGCTGCAATCGATCATGGAAGCATTGGAGATAGCCAAAGACTTCATTCTCCGGCAGTCGGAAAACATGAAAGAAGATTTAAAATCCATCACAAAAGAAAAACAAAAAACGGATCTGCTACAGGAAATTCAGAAAAACCAAATCCGATTCCAAAATTTTGTATTCCTTGAGAATTATATGCGCAGGCTTCCTGTTTTAAACAGCATCATTCATCCAACACTCGTTTCCTGTTTACAAGATGGAAAGGAAAGATTCACGCTGACTTGGTATTTCGATATTCGGGAAGGAATGAAATACGCCGCTCAATATTCTTACCATTTAAAAACGTTTCAATGGACGCTGCGTTCCCTCCTACATCAAGATATTGGATATTGTCCTTTATGTGAAAATCATTCCACAGGAAGTGCAAATACCGATATCTGCTATCTTGATAAGCAAAAAAATCATAGGATTTATATCGAAAAAGAAATTCTTGAAATCTTGTTAAAACACGGAAAGAACGAATTGCCTGAACAAGAACAAAGGATTTTATCCGCATCCGGCATTCTAGAAAAGATGTATTTTAAATAAGAAATTCTTTGCTTGTTCAATCCGGCTTGTCGATCTTTTGGTTTGACATGGCTAGTGCAATCAGTCGCTCTTTTGTATTGACAGCGGGATCTTCCAGAACTTGTTCCATTAGATCTGCCAATATCTTTCCTATTTGAGGCCCACGTGGATACCCCAGCCGGATTAAATCTTCACCGTTTATCTTCAAATCCCTTCTTTCTAGGGGATGATTTTCTTTCAATATCTTGTCGACTTGTTCTTTGAGAGTAGCCAATTTTTGAAGTTCAGCAAACATCTGACAAGCTTTCATATCTACAGTTTGAAACTGAAACCAGCGCTCCAGGTTTTCTTTTCCTACATCATTGATGAAATATTTTATATCCCTTTGTCTCAAACAGTCCACTCTCAATAACTGTTCTTTTGATAGCTGCTTTTCTATCAATATTCGTACCTGTGCGATCGTTTTTTTATCATATTTTAAATGCTTTAAAATTTTTTCTGCTATTTCCGCAGCATCATCCCCATTCCTACACAATCGATTCTCTTCAAATGAAAAAAACCGCTTCTGCTTTATCAGCCCATTGAGGAAAGCAGCCAACCTCAGCACGATATCCGGCTCCACCGCATCTACCACTGTTAAAAGATATTCCAAGCCGTCTTGACTGCATTTGAAACCATCGGATTGAAATCCCGCTGCATTTGAAAATTCAGGTAAAATATAGGGCAGCAAGCCCAAATCAATCATCTTCTGAATCCCTAAGGATGGGCTTTGTGCCAGCAATATTTTATTGAATTCTTCGCGAATTCTTTCCGGACTGACATTTTGGAGCAAAAAATTTTTTTTCAATATCCCTTGCTCTGTATCCGGCTCAATATCAAATTCTAGCTGCGCTGCAAACCGTATTCCCCTAAGCATCCTGAGCGCATCTTCTTCAAATCGCTTTTGAGGATTTCCTACACTCCGGATCAGCCTTTTTTCTAAATCTTTCCTTCCTCCAAATAAATCCAATAATCCCTTTCTTTCATGATAAGCCATCGCATTGATCGTAAAATCTCTGCGCGCTAAATCCTCATGAATGGAATCCGTAAAAAAAACACGCTCCGGTTTGCGATTTCCTAAATAGCAACCATCTTTTCGAAATGTGGTCACCTCAAAAGATTGCTGATCGATTCGGACTGTTGTGGTTCCATATTTTGTTCCTGTCGGAATCGTATATTCAAATAAATCTTGTACTTCTTCCGGTTTTGCATTGGTAGCAATATCCCAATCCGTCGGCGTTTTCCCGAGTATGCTGTCTCTTACGCAGCCTCCCACCACATAGGCACAATATCCTTCTTTCTCCAACCTATTCATAATAAATGCTACAGGATTAGGGATATGGATTTGCATTGTCCTCTTCCCCTTTGTATTTTAATTCTCACGATATTTTTTTTGTATCGTTGCTTTCAACCACTTGATATCTTCAGAAATAAAGCGATGCTCTATCTCTCGAATCTCTGATTTGCAGATTTTAAAAGCCAGCTGAATGGAAAATCCAATTCCTAAAGCATAGATCACCGTTCCGATTCCCACAGATCCTCCCAGCAAATATCCTACCGCCAATACAATTAATTCCATGCAACTGCGCACCAATCCCGCCGATCGATTTGTCTTTTTTGCCAGCCCTACCATCAGTCCATCCCGAGGTCCACAGCCTAGAGCAGAACTGACATATAAATATACGGCAAATCCCATCAGCAGAACCCCGGCGCATACCATCAAAATGCCCCATATCATTGTCCGGGCCGGGGGAAGAATATGATTAAAAAGAATTAAATCAACGAAAAGGCCTACGCAAGCCATATCTGCCAATGTGCCCCAACCGATTTTTTCTCCCAGCAATATATTGATGATCACGAGAATTACGCTCACCATGATGCTTGCCTGTCCAAATGTTATCCCTGCATTTTTAGAAATACCCTGATGAAATGCATCCCAAGGACCTAATCCTACATTGGCTTGGACGGTCAAACAGATCCCAAAAGTAAATAGTCCGAGTCCTCCAAACAACCTGACAAGCCGTAAAAAAACGTTCATTTTCTTCAACGTATCTGTTTCTCCTTTCCTGTTTCATCCATTGCACTTGCAGCTTCATCATCAGAATCAAAAGCAGCTTTATAAAGCTTTCTCTCCAAAACCCATATTCGTTCTGTAAACTGTTTCGGCTCTATCTTCATCAATGCATTTTCCATATCATACATTCTCGCATCGATAATATCGATATAATGCAGCAATTCCGCCTCAGGAATCATCGGCTTTTTAGGGCTTCCAAATTCAGGTTCATAATGATGGGAAAGGATCATATGCTGCAATAAAATCGATATTTCCTCATCCGCTCCTACTTGCTCCCCTACTTGGGCAACTCGTTTAATTCCCTGCACAATATGCCCCAAAAGCTGGCCTTCTGCTGTATAATCTTTAACCATTCCCAGGGGATTTGCATCCATTTCATCGATTTTCGCAATATCATGAAGAATCACCCCTGCAAAGAGAAGATCCCGGTTCACAAACGGATAGATCTCACTTAATTTTTCAGCCAATTCCAGCATCCGCACGATATGATAGAGAAGCCCTGAACGGATGGCATGATGATTCGTCTTTGCAGCGGGATAATATAGGATTTTTTCTTTGTTTTCCTCCATGATCACCTGAACAATCATCTTGATATCTTTATTGGCTATTTTTTCTATGTACGCTTCTACAAGCTCAAACATCTTTTGAGGCTTAAGGGGAGCTGTAGGAACAAAATCTTCTATGTTTAAGCCGTCTGATTCCTGCGCCCTTCGCATTCTCGTGATTCTTAACTGCTTTTTTCCTTGCCACTCCGTAACCTGCGCCCTTACTTTCACAAGCTGAAACAATTGGTATAATGAAGCTTCCTTTTCACTGCATTCCCACAACTTTGCATTGATCTCTCCTGTCCCGTCTGAAAGCCTCATATCGAGATAATTTTTTGAGTTGCTCGCCGTTTTGTATAAGATTTCTTTTATCAAAAAAAATCCTTCTATTTCTTCTCCAAGTTCCAACTCTATAATTTTCTTTCTTTCCATATTCATCTCTCCTATATCCAATTTGTATCAAAAAAGATTATACTATAAATCATCCTTTCGCCATCGGCAATTCGCATAATTCTATCCTATAAAACATAACGATAAGCTTTGCTCTAAATCATCAACCCAATATACTCCAATTTCTATTGGATTGTACGGCAGCAGCCTGTATCTGTCCATAAACAGTGATATTCAACAATATCTATCTATATATGCTCATAGAAAATAGACAGTCAGAAACAGCCCTGCCAATCGCCCGAAATAATTTACTGTATGTTTTGCATATTCTGTATCACGCGGGCAAAAAGCTTACCCTTACAATTAATCAAATCGTTAGTATGTTTATGCACATGAAACTGGTGTCATTGAGCACTCTTTGCTTCCACAAACATTAACAACATTATACACTATAAAAACGATAAAGGGAGATATTGTTTTGCTTTTCTTAGTCGTGAATTTGTGTTATGATAGATTTCATAATCAAATACAATTTTATTTCTGAAATTAGAATCGATTGTGGATGATGTACCTATCCTAAATCTCTACTTGGATAAATCCATCCACGTTCAATATAAAAACATCAAGAACATTTCAAGATCATTTCGCCATTCAGGCAAATTTGGCTGAAGACAGGAAGGGAGATATTTATGATTTGGAATGAACACTATGAGTGCATGAGCCGCGAACAGATGCGGGAAGTGCAGAGCAAAAGACTTTGCGAAACCGTAGAAAGAGTCTATCATAATGTTCCGTTTTATCGCAAAAAAATGCAGGAATTAGGGCTCGAACCGGGAGATATCAAGGGAATTGATGATCTACCAAAACTCCCCTTTACCACAAAGCAGGATCTTCGCGATAATTACCCTTATGGCCTGTTTGCTGTTCCTATAAGTGAAGTCGTGCGCCTCCATGCTTCCTCCGGCACGACAGGCCGGCCTACCGTTGTTGGCTATACGAGAAAAGATATCTCTACATGGGCAGAAGTAGTAGCCCGATCCCTTGTCTGTGCCGGTGCTAAAAAAAATGATATTATACAAGTCGCTTATGGATATGGTTTATTTACGGGAGGACTAGGAATTCATTACGGCAGCGAACGGATCGGTGCTACCGTCATCCCCATTTCCGGAGGAAATACAAAAAAGCAGATTCAGCTTATGCAAGATTTCAGCAGCACCGTACTTACATGCACTCCTTCTTATGCGCTTTATCTGGCTGAATCCATAGAAGAAGCAGGGATAGACCCAAAATCACTCAATCTTCGGATCGGAATTTTTGGTGCAGAGCCTTGGACAGAAAACCTTCGAAAGAATATTGAAGAAAAATTAGGAATTCAGGCAATCGATATTTTCGGGCTGAGTGAAATAATCGGCCCTGGTGTTTCCTGCGAATGCAAATTTCAAAACGGATTGCACATCAATGAAGATCATTTTATCCCTGAAACGATTCATCCGGATACACTCCAACCTACCGCTATGGGAGAAATAGGAGAATTGGTATTTACCACCATAACCAAAGAAGCTCTGCCTCTGCTCCGATACCGTACGAGAGATTTAACTCGTTTAATCAACGGCCCCTGCGACTGCGGCAGAACGACCATACGTATGGAAAAATGCACTGGAAGAACCGATGATATGCTGATTATCCGCGGTGTCAATGTATTCCCATCTCAAATTGAAAGCATCCTTTTAGAAATCGGAGAAACCAAACCGCATTATTTATTGATTGTAGACAGGAAAAACAATCTAGATACATTAGAAGTATGGGTAGAAGTAGACGGAGAATATTTTTCGGATGAGATCAGAAAATTAGAAGGATTGTCTAGAAATATTCAACAGAATATTGAAAGCATATTAGGAATTAGCGTGAAAGTAAAATTAGTAGAACCAAAAACCATCGAAAGAAGCGAAGGAAAAGCTGTACGGGTCATCGATAAACGAAAATTATAGAGAAAGAAGGGGGGAAAATGATGGTTATTAAGCAATTATCCGTTTTTCTGGAAAACCGTTCCGGAAGACTGACAGAATTAACAAAAATTTTAGGGACTCATCAAATCAACATATCTGCATTGAGCATTGCAGATACTGCAGAATATGGCCTTATTCGAATGATCGTCGATAAACCGGATGAAGCCATACAATGTTTAAAGCAAAAAGATTTTTCTGTCAGCGCTACCAATGTCATCTGTTTGCTCACTCCTGATACGCCCGGTGCTCTTGCAAAAGTACTCGAAATCCTTTCTGCAGAAGGAATCGATATTGCCTACATGTATGGCTATTCTTACGGTGAACAGGCAGCAATCATTATGAAAGCCGAACCGCTGGAAAAGGCCGTTGATATTTTGAAACAGCATAAAGTGAAATTGTTAGAAGCCAGTAAATTTTATCAAGTTTAACTTTTCGCCATGGCTATCCATTCCCAGCCAAAAATAAAAAACAAAAAAAAAAGCAATCTGCATATCAATGCAGATTGCTTTTTTTTTGATATAATAT
>JAMNXX010000065.1 GCA_023623095.1 Bacillota bacterium
TCCATCTCCTCAACCGCAACTTCTGCGATCGATTTTTTTAGGAACTTACTTCTTCCTATGTATTCCAAAGCACGCCGGAGTTCCGGCTGAAACACGATAATCAAAGCGATCATTCCCAAAGTAACCGTATTTTTCAGAATCCAATTTGTTACATAAAGCCGCATCCATTCGCTTAGCTTGGTCGCAATCAATAAGATCAAAATGCCTTTTACGAGCTGTTCTGCCCTGGTTTCTCGGATCATCAATAATATTTTATAAAAAACGAATGCGATAATAATCATATCGATGATATCACGAAGTCCGATCGTTGAAAAAATTTCTAAAACCTCTTTCACCATAAACACCTCATCCTATCATAAAAAAAAAGAATTCATATTCGAATTGCTGACAGCTTGCAAAAATTAGATATCTATTACCAATATCATCATATCCATATTGCTGCATCTCTTCAAGAATAATTATAACTTTTTTGATCGTTTCTTTCAAAAATTTTGATTTATAAACGCGAAAATAGGTAATAAGAACGATAAGAATATCTAATCAATTACATGATTATACTATTTTTATAGCCATCTGCGTTAAAAAATAAACACCAAAACACCTATAAAAACACAAACTTCTGCTTGAACCTGACAGTTTTTGTGATTGTAAACAGAAGATTTTCATTACTTTTGAGGAGGGATACAATGAATTATGATCAAATCATACAGGAAACCATAAAAACCAATAATTCGAAGATCGTTCTTGCTGTCATGGATGGATTAGGAGATATCCGCCATCCTGAGTTTTCAGGAAAAACCCCTTTAGAATATGCAAAAACCCCCAATATTGACAAATTGGCAGCCCAATCTTGCGCAGGAAGGATGTACCCAATATTGCCAGGAATCACTCCGGGAAGCGGTCCCGCACATCTTGCTCTTTTCGGATATGATCCGATGCAGGTTACAATCGGAAGAGGTGTCCTAGAAGCGGTAGGAATCGGATTTGAATTAAGACCTGGAGACATCGCCGCAAGGTGCAATTTTGCTACAATGGATCAAAACAATCTGATCATCGACCGGCGAGCAGGTCGGATCGCTACAGAAGAATCCGAGAAATTATGTGAAGAGTTAAGAAGCATCAGAGAAATTGACGGGGTGGAAATCATTATCATGCCTGGAAAGGGACATCGATTTGTGACCATATTTCGAAGCAAAGAGAAAGAAATTGGCGATCAGATTAACGATACGGATCCGCTGGAAGAAGGAAAACCACTGCTTCCAGCCAAGGGCAAAAATCCTCCATCCGAGTTTCTCGCTTCTGTTATCAATCAATTTGTTGAAAAGGGACTGCACATCCTGCGAGATAAATATCCTGCAAACAGTTTTTTGATAAGAGGCATTTCTTCAAAACCGGATATCCCCTCCCTCAATCAAAAATATCAGCTTGAAGCTGCCGCAATCGCTACATACCCTATGTACCGAGGAATCGCATCTCTTTTAGGGATGACACTCCTTCCTGCACCAGATTCCATAGAAGGATTGTTTCAAACATATCTGGAATTTAGGCAAAAATATGATTTCTTTTTCATCCATATCAAAGGGACGGATCAAGCAGGAGAAGATGGAGATTTTGAATCAAAGGTCCAATGTATCGAAAAAGTCGATCAAGCCCTGCCCGTCCTTTTGGAAAACAAACCAGATGTCTTAGCCATCACTGCAGATCATTCCTCCCCTTGCGCCATGCGTTCTCATAGTTGGCATCCTGTACCCCTTCTGCTTCACAGCGCATTTTGTGGAATAGATGATGTCCAGCATTTTGACGAATATTCTTGCATTCATGGAAGTTTGGGATTGTTTGAGAGCAAATATCTGATGGGAATCCTGCTCGCAAATGCAAAACGCTTGGATAAGTTTGGGGCATAAATCAAAGATTTCTGATATAATGAATAATGCATGTCATGGCAATTTCTCTCAAAAAAACAGAAAACCTACTGTAGTATCTGCGTTATGGAAGGAGGAAAAAGATGAATCTGGAGAATTTTTTAATCCAATTGATAGAAATCCCTGGTATATCAGGATTTGAGCAACCTGTATCTGCAGTTATAGAAGATACATGGAATAACTATGTAGATCAAATCAAAAAAGATAAATTGGGCAATTTGATCGCCTATAAAAAAGGGAATGCTAGAAATCCTATTCGTATCATGCTGGCCGCCCATATGGATGAAATAGGACTGATTGTAAAAGATATTGATGAAAAAGGATTTGTGCGATTCACAAATATTGGCGGAATCGATGAAAGAACATTATTGGCTCAGGAAGTAATCATCCACGGAAAAGAGGATGTTTTCGGAATTATCGGCGCCAAACCCCCCCATTTACAATCTTCCGAAGAGCGTAAAAAAACGATAAAAATGCAAGATCTAATGATTGATACCGGATATTCTAAAGCAGAAGCGCAAAAACGGATCGCAATCGGCGATCCGATCACCATCCGAAGAAAAAGCATCCAACTTCAAAATAATCGAATTGCAGGCAAATCCCTTGATGATCGAGCAGGAGTTGCCGTGATCGCAGAATGTTTTAAAGAATTGGAAAAAATCCATCACCAATGCGATGTCTATGGGGTAGCCACCGTTCAGGAGGAAGTGGGAACAAGGGGTGCTATCACAAGCACATTTCATATTGCACCGGATATCGGCATTGCAATTGATGTAGGATTCGGCGCAACTCCTGAGCTGCCTAAAGATGAGACCCTTGAGTTAGGTAAGGGGCCCGGATTGGGTTTTGGTCCCAATATTCATCCCAAAATCTACGAGCGCCTCGTTCAAACTGCTGATGATTACAATATTCCTTATCAGATGGATTTGGTCCCCGAAAAGTCAGGAACAGACGCTCAGGTGATGCAAATTAGCCGCTCCGGACTCGCTACAGGGCTTATCTCGATTCCGCTGCGATACATGCATACTTCTGTGGAAACAGTCCAAATCAAAGACATTCAAAATGCAGGAAAATTATTAGCATATTTTATCTCTAGCCTAGATAATGAAAACCTGGAGGGATTTTTATGCCGTTAAAACTTTTAAAAAATCTAACAGAAGCTTGTGGCGTCTCGGGAAATGAAGACGAAGTAAGGAATCTGCTGCATGATGCCATTGCTCCTTATGTCGATGAAATTCAAGTAGATCCAATGGGAAACCTCATCGCCGTTAAAAAGGGAAAGGAAGGTTATCCTCGCATCTTGCTGGCCGCCCATATGGACGAAGTCGGCTTTATGGTGAAATCCATCGATGATAATGGATTCGTTAAATTTGTACCGATAGGGGGGATCGACGAGCGCATCCTTATTTCTAAAGTCGTACAAATCGGAAAAAATAAAGTTCCGGGTGTTATCGGTGCAAAAGCGATTCACCTTCAAGAACCTGATGAAAGAAAAAAAACTTTAAAGCCAAATCAACTTTATATTGATATCGGCGCCAAATCGAAAGAAGAAGGGGAAAAACTCGTTAAAAGAGGAGATTATATTTCATTTTCAAGTGAATATGTAGAATACGGTGATCAGCTTGTAAAAGCAAAAGCATTAGATGATAGGGTCGGCTGTGCCATCCTTGCGGAAATCCTCAAAGGTCACTATGCTTCTACCATCATTGCAGCATTCACCGTACAAGAGGAAATTGGGCTTCGAGGTGCCGGTGTAGCCGCATACCGCACCGATCCCGATATTGCTATCGTGATTGAAGGAACAACTTGTTATGATGTAGCAGATATAAAAGAGCCGGATTATATCACGCAGCTTGGGCATGGTCCTGCATTATCGATATTGGACGCTGCTTCTTATTCAGACAAACATATACGAAATCGATTGAGCCGTATTGCAGAAAAAAACAACATCAAATTTCAATTCAAACAAGGAACAGCAGGAGGCAATGACGCGGGAAGGATTCATCTTACGAAAAGCGGAATTCCCACTGCAACTGTATCCGTACCCTGCCGCTACATACACTCTCCCGTATCCGTTATGCATAAACAGGATTTTCAAAATTGCATCCGATGGATCGAGCTTTTTTTAGAAAGCATACAAAAGGAGGAATGGATCTATGAATCATGAGCAACATACATTACTAAAAAAGCTATTAGAATCTTACGGCCCTTCAGGGAATGAAGAAAAAATCCGGGATATCATCCGGGAAGAAATTCGAGACTATGTCACTGAAATTCGAACAGATACGATGGGAAATTTGATCGCGATTAAAAAAGGCTCCGGAAAAAAAGTGATGATCGCAAGCCATATGGATGAAATCGGAGTGATCATTACCGGGATTGATGAAAAAGGTTTTCTGCGTTTTTCAAATGTGGGCGGCGTTTCTCCTTATGTTTCATTGGGACAACGAGTCCTGTTCCAAGATGGCACCCTCGGAGTCATTGGGATGGAAGATTTAGAAAATATGAAGGACTTGAAATTAAACAAGATGTATATCGATATCGGTGCAGAAACAAAAGAGGAAGCTGCAAAAAAAGTTCAGATTGGGGATATGGCATGTTTCTATCAGCCAATGGCTGTATTGGAAAAAAATATCGTGTCAAAGGGATTGGACGATCGGATCGGTTGTTTTGTGGCCATTGAAGCTTTAAAACGAATTCAATCCTCCACCAATGAGCTTTATTTTGTATTTACCGTTCAAGAAGAATTGGGGCTTCGAGGCGCTAGGACTGCAGCATATGGTCTTAATCCTGATCTGGGAATCGCCATCGATGTGACGTCTACAGGGGATACCCCGAAAGCAAAACCGATGGCTGTAGAACTTGGAAAGGGACCTGCCGTAAAAGTGATGGATAAATCCGTCCTCTGCCATCCGATTGTAAAGAAGATGATGATCGATACAGCAAACCAAAACCAGATTCCTTATCAGTTGGAAGTTTTAGAATTTGGAGGAACTGATTCGGGTGCGATCCATCTAACGCGCAGCGGCGTTCCTTCCGGTGTGCTGTCTATCCCATGCAGATATATCCATACTCCTTCTGAAATGGTATCAAAAAATGATGTGGAAAATGCGATCCTTCTTCTAACAAAGATTTTAGAAAAACCGATTTCGATATAAAATCAGCCCATGCAACACAAGCATGGGCTCGTTTTTTACGAAAGATTTTTATAAAATAACCAAAAGAGCAAGAGCGCTATAAAAAATTATATTTTGAATGAAAACAGAATAGAATCTATAAAGATATCTTTTATAGTTAAATCAATTCTAGCGCTTTCATCATGCATGCAATCCTATGAAAACAACAGGAGATGAGTTTATGCAAAAAAATATCCGTTTCCTAAAAGTAATGACTTATAATATCCATAGTGGAAGAAGCATTTATCTATTTCCCCAATTCCATCGGCTCATTCAATTCTTACAAAAAGAACGCCCGGATATCATTGGCATTCAAGAGATCAATGAAAATGGGAAAAGAGGATATCAATTCAGCAAAATGAAAGCACTTCTAAAAATGAACGGTCATTTTGCTCCCCTTGTAAAATTGGGAAACGGATATTATGGAATCAGCACATTTACTCCCTTTGAAATCATAGAAAAATATCTCGTGCCCCTCCCCAGCAAAAAAGAGCAGCGAGGCATGCTACATACGGTGATTCGAATAAATGGCAAAAAAATGCATCTGCTAAATACGCATTTGGGTTTAAATCATAAAGAACGAATAAAGCAATTTCAAAAAATCGAGAATTATCTAAACCTCTTAAAAGGAGAACCATGCATTTTAATGGGGGATTTCAATACTTCTGAACCCGTCTTTAAAAGCATCCATCTAATCGATTCAGCAAAGATAATGAATCAAGAAAATGAAGAAACATTGATGCATTCAAAAAAACGCATTGACTTTTTATTTGTTTCTCCTGATTTAAAAGTAACCTCTTATAAAGTGCTGCGCGTCAACATGTCGGATCATTATCCTATTGTGATAAAAATAATCCTTTAAATTTCTTTAAAATTT
>JAMNXX010000076.1 GCA_023623095.1 Bacillota bacterium
AATCAAAGATCAAGCTGAAAAACTTGCTTTTATCGGCCCTGGATTTGCTGTAGACTCCAGAGCAGAAGCTGCAAAGAAAATCGTTGAAGTTGCTCCGGACAATATGGCAAAAGTTTTCTTCACAAATGCCGGTGCAGAAGCAAACGAAAACGCAATCAAAATGGCTCGTATGTACACAGGAAAATATAAGATATTCTCCGCATATAGAAGCTATCACGGTGCTACTTACGGTGCTGCGAACTTAACAGGAGAACCAAGAAGATTTGCAAGTGAACCTGGAATCCCTGGATTTATTAAATTCGTAGGTCCTTATGCTTATCGAGCTCCTGAACAAGTTCAATTCAAGAACGAAAAAGATGTTGCTGATTATTACTTACAATTATTAAGAGAACAAATTTTATATGAAGGTCCAGAAAATGTTGCAGCGATCATCCAAGAATCTGTAGTAGGAAGCAACGGTATCTTGATTCCACCAGAAGGCTGGATGCAAGGTGTAAGAGAACTCTGCGACGAATTCGGAATCGTGATGATCTGTGACGAAGTTATGTCTGGTTGGGGAAGAACCGGCGAATGGTTCGCGGTGAACCACTGGAACGTAAAACCAGATATAATCACATTTGCAAAAGGCGCAACTTGCGGATATGCTCCACTAGGCGGCGTTATCGTAAGCAAAGAAATTGCAGATCACTTCAATGATAATGTTCTTTACTGTGGATTGACTTACAGTGCACATCCACTTGGCTGTGCTGCAGCTGTTGCAACAATTGACGTATATAAAGAAGAAAACTTGCTCGAAAACTCAAAAGCAATGGGCAAGGTATTGGGCGAAATCCTTGAAGACTTGAAAGCAAAACACGCATCCGTTGGCGATGTTCGCTACATCGGATTATTCTCCGCTATTGAACTGGTTAAAGACAAAGAAACAAGAGAACCTCTCGTTCCTTTCGGAAAAGATCCAGAAGGAACAATGAAGAAAATCCTCGGAATGCTCATTGCTGAAGGATTCTGGACTTACAGCCATGAAAACATGATTCTTGTTGCTCCTCCACTCACCATCACTGAAACAGAATTAAGAGAAGCAATGGCAATCATGGACAAAGTTTTAGACTCTGTTGACAATATGATAAAATAATAAAAGCTTAAAAAAAGCTCCTATTGCATCGATAACCGTGCAATAGGAGCTTTTCTTGTCCACTTGCTCACAATACGCTTGCAAAAAACATCTTTTTCGTAAGACGATACTTAGATTGAGCGCATTAGATCGAGTAGGATTCTTTTTGTAGAAATTCAGCCAATTGAATCAGCATCAGCCTAAAAAGTAGAGGCGATTCATCGGTAGTTTTTGGGCTGGTTGAATTTCAACTTTTTTCCCATCTACCCAAACTTCTTTTCCATCATCGCTCACTCGAACCGAAGGAACAGCGCAATTGTGTTTCATGCTGTTACGGGATATATTCCTCGTATTCCTTACGGGCACATAATTTCGATTTCGATTTGTTGGCAAGCAGCCCTTCGTTGTCAATGCTTCTTCCGAAACAAATGTTAATCCCAGTCTTGAAGCAGGGCTTGGTTGATATCCCCAATTAGGAGAATAAAATACCGGTTCTGCCTGTAAGACAGTCGCATTTCCATCTCCCACAGGTGAATAACAGCCAACTCCTCCTTTAATCACTTCCGCTGGTTTCACGCCGAAAAATGCCGGTTCCCATAATACAATATCAGCGATCTTTCCTGGCTCAAGAGAACCAACATAATCAGAAATCCCGTGTGCAATCGCAGGATTGATCGTATATTTCGCTAAGTAGCGCAAAATCAGATCGTTATCGTCGGTTTTTTCATTATTCGGATCTTCAAATGTTTTCTTCATAAAATCTGCAGTTTGCCAGGTCCGTAGGATTGTTTCTCCTATCCGTCCCATTCCTTGGGAATCCGAGCCGATCATCGAAATAGCCCCGAGATGATGCAAGTAACTTTCTGCTGCCATGGTTGCAGGTCGTACGCGTGAATTCGCTGCTCGTACATCTTCCGGAAAATCTGGCAGCATCATATGGATCAACATGATCATCCGAAGGTGTTCTGCGGCTGTATTTACAGTAAAAGGCAGCGTCGGATTCGTGGAGGATGTTAAGATATTCGGCTCTGATACTAATTGTAAGCAATGGGGAGCATGACCGCCTCCCGTCCCTTCCACATGATAAGCATGGATCGTACGCCCGGCAATCGCATCAATGGTATCATTGATCCAGCCGCTTTCATTCATCGTATCTGTATGCAGGCATACTTGTACATCCATTTCATCTGCTACCTCTAAACAGTTATCGATCACCTTTGGATCCGCACCGGTATCCTCATGGATTTTTATACCACAAGCTCCGGCTACAAGATTATGCCGCACTGCATCTTTATTGCTTGAACCGCGCCCTAAAAGTCCGACATTGAGTGGGAGCGTTTCAAATGCTTCCAACATCCGATGGACATAATACTTCGGATTAAATGAAATATCCCAGATGCCCGCTCCAGCTCCTCCGATGACTGTAGTAATTCCAGAAGCCATCGCAGTTTCCATCATCCGTACCGTTTCAAAGTGAATATGGATATCGATCCCACCGGGAGTCGCAATAAGTCCTTCTCCGCAAATCACACCTGTATTCGGACCCACTACCAAATCCACATTATCTTTGATATCGGGATTTCCAGCATCTCCGATGCCAACGATGCGGCCATCTTTGATTCCAATATTTCCTTTCATGATTCCCAATACCGGATCGAGGATGACGACATTCGTAATCAAGATATCTACCATGCTATCAGCTTTCGCCCAACCACTAGCCATCAAACCATCCCGTACATTTCTGCCCATGCCGATCTGCGTTTCCTGGCCATAAGTCGTTAAATCCTTTTCAATGCGCAAGATGAGGGATGTATCTGCCAACCGAATGCGATCTCCTGTCGTGGGACCGAACCGTCTTGCATATTCTTCCCTAGAGAGTTTTAGCACCTTCTTCGCCTCCTTCCAAATATCCTAATGCCTTCGCTTTTTCCATCGCCCTTCTTTTTTGACTTTCTGAATCCAAAGGACAGGGTCCTTCAGCTAAGTTCCCAAATAAAATTCGTGCTCCTGTATAAGGAACAAGTTCAACTTTTTTGCTCTGCAATGGCTCAAAAAACACCCAGCTGCCCGTAGGGATATTCAGCCTTAATCCCCATGCCTTCTCCCGATCAAATGAAAGCGCTCGATTCACTTCAAAAAAATGATAATGGGAGCTAACAGCAATCGTATATGATGCCGTATTGGTGACCTCGAGTTCATAAACCGGCAACCCTTCATTCAAAATGATTTCATCTTTTGCAAACAAAATCTCTCCAGGTTTCAAAGAACATCCCTCCCTTATTTTATTGGCTGTTCAATTACGATTAGTTTTGTACCATCTTCAAAACGCGCCTCGATCAAAATTTCATCGATTAACTCCGGAACTCCTTCCATTACATCATCTCTGGTCAAAATTTTAGAGGCGTATTCAAGCACTTCTTCATAAGTCATGCCTGCTCGGGCCTGTTCCATCACTTCATCTGTAATCAGACCAACTGCTTCCGGATGATTTAACTTGATTCCTTTGCTTTTCCTTCGACGCGCCATCTCTGCTACCGTAAAGATTGTCAGCCGATCTAATTCTTTTGGTGTTAGACGCATTATACTCCCCCCTCATACAGTTTTTTATTTCCAAGAAAGTCGGATGTCCAAATGCGATTGCTGAATCCATTTCTTTCAAAACAATCATTCTTTTATTATTCTTTTTCAAATACGACTTTCCCGCCTATCATCGTTAAAATCGATTTTGTCCCTCGTATTTGCTCAGGAGGAACTGTCAGCAAGTTTTTATCTAGTACAGCGATATCTGCATATTTCCCTTCTTCCAATGTTCCTAATTCTTCTTCCCTGCCGAGTGCATAGGCAGAGCCATATGTATAAGCCCTTAATACTTCTTGAACCGTTAATTTTTCTTGAGGGTTCCAACCCCCTTGAGGCGTTCCATCATTATGCAGGCGAGTAACACCGCGGTATATTCCCAAAAATGGATCGATATCCACTACCGGATAGTCGCTTCCAAAACAGACATTCGCTCCTGTTTTCATAATCGTTCGGAATGCCCAAAGATATTTTTCCCTCTCTTTCCCGGCTCGGACAGGATATGGATTGTCTTTATAAGATTCAGTAAGCGCCACGTGTTCAGGCTGCATCGAAGCAATAATGCCATACTCTTTAAATTTGGGGATATCCTCTACCGTGATCATTTCAATATGCTCGACACCATGCCTGACGTCTTTTCTGCCATATTTTTTGATCGCATCGATATAACTTTCCAAAGCAAACCGGACTGCTCCATCCCCGCAAGCGTGTAACCTTACACTGCATCCTTTTTCATGGGCTTTTTCAATTAATTTCTTTAAAGTATCCAGATCCGTTAACGAGTTTCCGCAATATCCTTCTCTGTCCGCATACGGTTCTACCAACAAGGCCGTATAAGTATTCGGAACTCCGTCTATAAAGTCTTTAAATCCTAAAAATTTTAATTTATCATGATTCTCCCATCTTGATTTTAACTCATGGGAATGTGCGATATTCTCCTCTGTCAATCCGAATGCGATATGGAAGCGAATCGCATTCGGATCGCTTTTTATGTATTTTTCGTAAACTTCTTTTTTCCCCAAGTTTGAACCGAAAAAAGGTTGCATATCGGCAATCGATGTGACGCCAAATTGAGCTGCTTTTTCAGAAAAAGATTTGAGCAGTTCCATCTCTTTTTCTTCAGGCAATGAATACGCATGTTTTACGACCAAACCTATCGCCCATTCATATAGGACACCTGTTGGTTCTCCGGATTCGTCCCGTACAATAATTCCATATTCCGGATCTTTCGTATTCTTATCAATTCCAGCAATTTCAAGGGCTTTGCTATTTACCCAACCCCCATGTGCTTCTGCATTCAATAAAAATACCGGCCGATCCGGAATAAGTTTGTCTAAAGATTCTTTTGTAGGAACAGATTTATCTTCCCAGAAAATATTGTACCAGTTAAATCCTAAGACCCATGGATCATCCGGATTCGCATCTGCAAATTCTTTCACCTTTTGTGCTGCTTCTTCCTCTGAACGTACACTTCCTAAATTGACACAACGATTGTATAAAGACCCCATAATCAAGTGAACATGGCTGTCTATCAATCCCGGAATAACCAATTTATCTGTATATTCATAAATCTTTGTATCTTGACTGATATATCTTTGCAATGCCTCCCTTTCTCCTACAAAAATAATCTTTTCTCCTTTTACTGCTATCCCGCCGTCAATAAGTACATCGTCTACTCCTGTAAATATCGCATTGCTTATAATCACTTTATCTGCATATCTATTTTGGTCATTCATAAATATTTCCTCCTCGGTTTTATCTGCTGCCCTTTAGCCGGCTTTCAGCAATTACATGATAAAGCCAAAGACGACAAATAGTATGATCGCTGCAACCGTAGGCATTGCTATAATCGGAATTGATGTTCTTACGTAATCAATATTTTTAATTTGCGTTGACGCACAGGAAAGCGTAACCGCATCCCCATAAAAACATGTATGGCTTCCAAAGGTCGCTCCTGAAATAATCGCTCCACTTGCTAAAAATACATTCACATCCATATGCTGCGCCAGCGGAATGATGATCGGGAACGCAATCGCAGCCAATCCCCAAAAGCTCCCGGTAGCAAAAGCCAATGCGCCAACGATGACAAAGGAAACCGCAGGAAGCAGTGCAGGACTTAGAATCGCCTGTGCTTTTTCTATTACATAAGGTGTTAATCCAAGCGTATCATTTGTTGCCTGAAGGAAAAATGCAGCAAGAAGCAAAGCCATAACCGGCACCATATCCTTGATTCCATCGATGCAGTGATCGCAGAATGTATTAAAGCTCATCA
>JAMNXX010000062.1 GCA_023623095.1 Bacillota bacterium
ACTCTAATCCCAATCCTGCTCCTTTATGCGCATTTTCTATTAATCCCGGTATATCCGCCAGTACGAAATCCTTTTGATTTACTTTTACAACTCCTAGGTTCGGAGTGAGGGTTGTAAAATGATAATTTGCAATTTTAGGCTTTGCTTTTGTTACAACAGATAAAATTGTTGATTTGCCCACATTCGGAAATCCAATAAGCCCTACATCTGCAATTAATTTTAACTCCAAAAGGATCCATCTTTGTTCAGGAGGACTTCCACTTTCCGCAAAATTAGGAGCTTGTCTTGTAGGTGTTGCAAAATGCGTATTTCCTTTGCCTCCCCTTCCGCCTCTGACAATCAACGCACGCTGTCCGTGTTTCGTTAAATCTGCAATGACTAAATTCGTCTTCTCATCTCTCACAATCGTCCCAGTAGGTACTTTTAATATAAGATCTTTTCCATTTTTCCCAAATTGTTTCTTTCTCTTTCCATCTTCCCCATTTTCAGCTACATACTTTGTTTTATAACGAAAATCCATTAATGTTTTCAGTCCTTCATCTGCTTCAAAGATAATATCCCCGCCTTTGCCGCCATCACCGCCATCAGGACCGCCAGCAGGCACATATTTTTCTCTGCGAAAGGAAACACAGCCGTTTCCACCTTTTCCTGCTTTTACAAAAATTCTCGCCTTATCAACAAACATCTCTCGATCACCCTTAATGAATTTCATGTTATCATATTTTAAACTAGTATTTCCTGCAATCATAGAATTGTTGCATCTATTTACTGATAGGATATCCGTCCTTAAATTGATTTTAAGTTTCAATAAAGAATACCCTTACTAAAAGCATGGGTTTTTCTCTTTATCTCGCTGCTACAGCTGCATCTACTTTTTCATATACGCTAACCTGTTTTCTATTTTTTCCTTGTCGTTCGAACTTCACCACGCCATCTACTTTTGCAAAAAGCGTATCATCTCCGCCCCGTCCAACATTCTTGCCCGGGTGAATCTTCGTTCCTCTTTGCCGTACAAGAATACTTCCGGCGCTTACGAGTTGTCCATCTGCTCTTTTAACACCTAGTCTCTTTGCTTCGCTGTCGCGACCGTTTTTAGAGCTTCCAACTCCTTTTTTACTAGCAAATAATTGAAGATCTATTTGAAATAAGAACATATTCTACACCTCCCTATCATGGAATTCTATAAATTCTTTATACATTTTTTGAGTTCCTTTGATTCCGATTATCATCGTTTTTAAAATTAGATTAGCTTGTTCTCGAATCTGCTCCGGAAGAGATTCAGGTAGTTCGCAAGATAGCCAACCTTCTTCCATCTCATAAATTACATCAATGTCAAGCAGTTCATACAAAGCAAGGACTGCTGTTTGCGCCAATATAGAAATACTTGCGCACACAATGTCTTTGCCATATTCTGCAGCATTTGCGTGCCCTTCCACCGTATATCGAATGATATTGTTTTTACGATCACGATAGACACAAACTTTAATCATCAAGCATCAAGCTACCTTATCCATCAATTTTTTCTATCTTAACTTTTGTATAAGGTTGGCGATGACCTTTTTTCTTTCGATAATTTTTCTTGGATTTGTATTTGAATATAACGATTTTGGGGTGTTTCCCATTTTCAACGACTGTAGCAGATACCTTTGCATTTGCTACATAAGGGGTTCCTACGGTTAATTGTTGATCTTTAGAAATTGCTAAAACCTTTTCAAACTCTACTGTATCGCCTTCATTCACATCTAATTTTTCAACATATAAACTATCGCCTTCCTGAACCCTATATTGTTTTCCGCCTGTTTCAATGATCGCATACATGATGAATGACACCTCCTCTACCCAAACTCGCCAAATACGAGGTCATAAAAGTTAAAACCCGATTTGAGCGGCTACCACAGACACCAATGATATCATATTTAATATGAAAAGTCAAGCTCTCTTGATTTTTCGATTGTTTTTAAATCTAGAGAAGTCAAACATTTGTGACACAACCTCTAATGAATGCTGTGGTTTCTCTTCAATTGCTAATGACTGTTTTTCTGACTCGTTCCATGCTTCCATATGCTTTGACTTTAATATGATTTGCATGTACCAAATCGTTTCCCTTTACAAAGACTTTCAATCCTGTAATATTTTCCAAGTCTTTCAGTAACATTCCATTTTCTGAATCCAATACTTTTATCACCAAAGGATTTACTTCGATTGCAACTGCTTCGGCATTCGTATGTAGTGCAATGCGTTTCAGTTCTTTTTCAATCTTTTGAATGATCATATATTCTGATAAAACGCTTCCCGTCCCTTGACAATAAGGGCATTTTGTTAATACAATTGTTCCAATGCGCTCCCTTACTTTTTTGCGTGTCATTTCAAGCAATCCCAGTTTTGTTATTCCCAATACAGTTGTTTTCGTTTTATCTTTATCTAGAGCATTTTGCAACACCTCTAAAACCTCTTCTTTTTCATATGAATCCTCCATATCGATAAAATCTACAACAATAATTCCCCCGATGTCCCTTAATCTCAATTGTTTCGCAATTTCTTCCGCAGCTTCCTTATTAATCTTTAAAATTGTATCCTGTAGATCGATATTTCCTACATATTTTCCTGTATTGACATCAATAACCGTAAGCGCTTCTGTTTGATCGATTACGATATAACCACCGCTCTTCAAATGGACTACTTGGCTGGCCACGTCATTGAGCATATTTTCTATCTTATAATACTGAAAAATACCAATTCCTTCATCTTCCTCATTAAAATATTTTACCCTTTCTTTTAAATGAGGGGATAAGATATCAACCAATTCTAATATATGCTTATATTTTTCCCGATCGTTGATGACGAGCTGTTCAATATCGCTCGTAAATAGATCTCGAACTGTTCTTTGAAGCAAATCTAAATCTTTATAGAGGACCCGCGGAGCCAGCCCTAACTTTTTTTCTCTCTCTATATTTTCCCAAATTCTCATTAGATTGTTTAAATCTTCCTTAAAATCATCTTTTCCTTTTCCCATACCTTCCGTTCTAACAATAAGTCCTATATGCTCCGGTTTCAGCTCATCAATCAATTTTTTTAAACGCTTTCTTTCTTCCTCATCTTCAATCCTTCTAGAAATTCCAACATAATTGTTATAAGGCATCAGTACCAAATATCTTCCCGGAAGCGTTAAATGGGTTGTCACACGAGGGCCTTTTGTTCCCATCGGTTCTTTTATCACCTGCACGACAATATCTTGCCCAGATTTTAAAATATCTTTTATCGATACTTTTTCCTCTTTGAACTGTTTCACATGCATTGGAAAGATTGCATCTTTTACATATAAAAAAGCATTTTTTTTCAATCCAATGTCTACAAAAGCAGCTTGCATCCCGGGCAATACATTCGTGACTCTTCCTTTGTAAATATCCCCTACCGTTCTGCGATTATTTTTTCTTTCTATATAAACTTCTACCAAATCTTCGTTTTCCATCAACGCCACACATATTTGCGTTAAACTCGAGTCGATAATAATTTGATTCATGAGAAAACTCCCCCTGGCTTTATGAATAAATCTCTATTGGCGTCAATAGTTGGTGATTTCTTTCAACATAAAGATCTAATCGATGCATCCTCATTTTCTCAGGCAGAATCGGGATCTTGAAAAGAGAACAAAATGTCTCTACCACAACTTCAGGCTTTATGTTTTGCTTGCTTCCTGTGGAAACGATTAATCTGAAATCACATTGCAATTGATCTTTATTGGAAAGCGCGAACTCTTTAATAAAAGGTCGAATGTTTACTTTCTTTTCCCCGCTTTTTTTGGAAATCTTTTCAATCCAAATTTCCTTTTGTTCTAGGAAATCTTCTATCGCATGAATAATTCGAATATCATCAAATTCTTGATACAATGCGCACCTTACAATATACGCGCCATAATCGATCACTGACATCAATGATGGAGCATTTTCTTTTATATAGACACATTCCATAATTTGAATTCCTTTTGGCAATTGTTTATTGATCTGTTCCTTTAATGTGTTTAAATCCATTGGTTTTTCGATTTCAATATCCATATACTCCCCTTCACTCGATACCCCTAATGCCAAAGCAGTTGCAAAGGAGATCTTCGGATGCGGATGGTATCCTTGCGTAAAAATTAATGGGATTTCAGCTCTCCTAAAAGCACGTTCCATTAGCCGTGACAAATCTAAATGAGAAATAAATTTGACGTTTCCCATTTTTGTAAATTTCATCCTGATTCGAGTCATTTGCAGATCCCTCCTGAGAATGCCGCATTGATTCCACATCCGGTACAGCCTGTCCTGCAATCAGGCGTTAATATTCCCTTTTTCGCTTTCTCGTTTTCACTCGCTAAAAATGCTTTTGAAACACCAACTTGCAGATGATCCCACGGCAATATTTCTTCGTAACTTCTTTCTCGATTTGCATAAAATGAGGGATCGATCCCGCATGATTCAAATGCTCTAATCCATTTCTCATAACAGAAAAAATCCTTCCAACCATCGAACTTACATCCTTGTTCCCATGCTTTTATTAGCACAGCTCCCAATCTCCGATCCCCTCTAGCAAATACAGCTTCTAAAAAACTAGTCTGTGCATCGTGATAATTGTATTTGATGTTTTTATGCCGCAGTTTTCTCCTTAAATAATCTTGTTTTTCCTGTAAATCCTGAATGCTTTCTTGAGGCTGCCACTGAAAAGGTGTAAATGGTTTTGGTACAAAAGAGGAAGTGCTGACAGTAACGCTTAAACCTCTTCCTCTTTTTTCCTTGGGAACTTGATAGTATAAATGAACCACCTTATGTGCCAAATCTACAATTCCGTCTAAATCTTCATATGTCTCTGTAGGAAGTCCTATCATAAAATAAAGTTTAATATTATTCCAACCTAACTGAAATGCTTTTTCTACTGCTTTCATCAGGTCTTGTTCTGTAATTCCCTTATTAATAACATCTCTTAGCCTTTGTGTCCCGGCTTCCGGAGCAAATGTAAGCCCTGTCTTTCTTACTTTTTGAATTTCTTCCATGACCTCCCACGAAAAAGAATCCAGTCGCAAGGAAGGAAGGGAAATGCCCACCTTATTATCAGCATGCTTCTTCATCAGTTTTAAAATTAATGAATCGAGCTCCGAATAATCACTTGTACTAAGTGAAGAAAGAGACAATTCCTCATAACCCGTGCTGCTTAAGAGCGCATCAGCCAGATTATCAATACAATCTGCAGCTCTTTCACGGACAGGTCGATAGATAATACCTGCTTGGCAAAACCTGCAGCCTCTGCTGCAACCTCTAAATATTTCCACCATCGCTCGATTGTGAACAACATCGATAAACGGAACAATCGCTTTTTCAGGATAATATGCATCATTGAGATTTTTAACGATTCGTTTCATAATTTGCTTCGGATAATTGCTGGATTTTGGATGGATTGATTTTATCGTAAAATCTCCATGATATGTAATATCGTAAAATGAAGGAATATAAACTCCTTCAATATTGACAATCTCCTCTAAAAAATTTCTTTTTGATTCTCCCCGCTGTTTCCATGCGCGATACCGGTCCATGAGTTCTAAAATAACTTCCTCTCCTTCTCCTAGTACGACAATATCGACGATATCTGCGAGCGGTTCGGGATTATAGGCACAAGGTCCTCCTACAATGATAAGCGGATCGGATTCCTGCCTTTCAGCGCTGCGCAATGGGATGTTTCCCAAATTTAAAATGTTCAATAGATTGGTGTAACTTAATTCATATTGCAAAGTGAATCCAATGATATCTAAATCTTTAATAGGGGTGCGCGTCTCCAGCGTAAATAGTGGGATATTCAATTTTCGCAGGAACTTTTCCATATCGACCCATGGTGCAAAAATCCTCTCACAGAAAATATCCTCTTCTTCGTTCAACAAATGATATAGAATAT
>JAMNXX010000125.1 GCA_023623095.1 Bacillota bacterium
ATGTCTGCAAAAAATAGATGCTTATACGGTTTGTAGTACGAAATAAATTTTCTTAATGTGTCCATTTTTATCTGATTTAAGATATCTCAACCGCTTGGTCTGTATCTTAAATCATTTCCCTGCCTTTCCTGTTATCATTTCTGCATAGATAATAAAAAACAAAAGAGATACTATACTTCATGAATCCGATAGCACCTCTTTCATATATCACAAAAATCATCATCCACACTGCTCATATCCTCAAGCCATGATTGCCACGGCTTTTTACTGAAAAGGATTTTAAAACAGCTCCTTTGATTTCTTATCTCTGAAGTTCGGCTTATCTTTCAGTTTTCTACAGCAATTCTTTCATGAGCTGTTCTCTTGATTTTGGCAGCAGATAGCTGAAAGGAATATCAAATATCGTATATGCTCCGCTCTTGCCTTCCTGAGAAAGCTTATATACTGCTCTTGCGTATGTTACCAATACACTCGAAGTAAACCCCGGATTGTCTCCCAAAGTTAGACCAAATTCTACCCTTTGTTTTGTCCCGTTTCCTGTATTGCCCGTGCGGATAACAAACCCGCCATGAGGCATCTTGCAATGTTCTTTTTTAAAGGCTTCCTCTGAAATCACATGTACAGTCGTATCATAGCCTAGGAAATAATCCGGCATGTTCTTGATATCGCTTTCTACCTGTTCTCTGTCAGCGCCTTCTTCTAGTACAACATAACAAACACGTCTATGTCTCTCATTTGCTGCCAGATCCGGATTTTCCCCTGAACGCACCTTGTCAATCGCTTCCTCAATGGGAACGGTATATTGAATCCCATATTTAACGCCGGGCACCCTTCTTACCGCATCCGAATGTCCTTGGCTGACCCCTTTTCCCCAAAAAGTATAATCTTTCCCTTGGGGCAATACTGCTTGGCCCAAAAGACGGTTCAATGAAAAAAGGCCGGGGTCCCAACCGACAGATATTAGGGATACATTTCCTGATTTTTTGGCAACTTCATCGACCCTCTTATAATGCTCAGGAATTTTTCCATGGTTATCGAAGCTGTCTACCGTATTAAAAGCGGACGCAATCATAGGCGTCTGCTCAGGAAGATCTTTCGCAGAACCACCGCATAGGATCATCACATCAATCTTCCCTTTGTAATTCCAGATTTCTGATAAATGTTCCACATTCCCATCTACTTGAAGGGCTTCGGGATTTCTTCTCGTAAAAATCGCCACAAGTTCAAAATCGGGGTTTTGTGTCAAAGCCTTTTTTACCCCTTTTCCAAGATTTCCATAGCCTACAATTCCAATTTTGATTTTTTTCTCCATAACTTCATTTCCTCCTTGGTTTTTTCTGCTTGCCCAGCAAAAACCAAATGTTCTGTATAGAACATGGATTCTCCTGACACAATTCATTTTTTCTGTCTTTTATCCGGCTTCCCTGTTGATTTTGGTCGATTAATCGTCTCGAATGAATTTTATTACATATTTGTTAACAAATCAAGGGTTCTGTCCTTTTTATGTGATGATGGTTGGAAAATATAAAAAGCCTGATATCAAAACGATATCAGGCATCGATTATAAATGGATTCAATTTCGTCCCAACAACATATCGAGCTGTTCTTGATTTAGATCCATATGATAAAACAACGAATAAAAATCGCGCGCTTCCTGATCGATATCTACTTCTACCAAATCAGGATATAGAAGATCAGCCAACCAATAAATTCCAATCAATCGGTTGTTTCCAGACGGTCGATCGAACCAACTAAATGGATATTTAGGAACAGGATAGACCCTATCATCGATAACTGCCCTTACATTTTTATATCGAGGATCTTCCTTAAATTTATTGACCGCATCTAATGGAGAAAATCGCTCCGTAGGCTCTCCGTTCAGAATGATCACTTCCGGATCCCAGCCGATAATCTGCTCTGCGCTGATGTCAATCCTCGCAACTTTATCCTGTATTTCTTCCACAACTGCAACATTGTCAGCACCGATCAGCTCGAATAGTTCGGCATGGGGAGATCCTACCGGGGCTGTTTCTAAAGATTCATGGCCATTTCCAAAATAAACCGAAACCCGCTCCTTCTCAGGAATATTCAAAGATTTAGCAAAATTTAAGGCTTCTTCTGCATATTGTGCCAACTGCTCACAGCGTTCTTGACGCTGAAATACTTCCCCTAGAAAGCGGTATGTTTCCGGCGTAGACTCTAATGACCCGTCAACGAGCAGAAAAGGGATCCCTGTCTGTTCCTGCAATGTATTGACATAGTCGATTTCCGATTCCGAAATCGTACCATAACTGATGCAAATATCCGGTGCTGCTGCAATAAGAGCTTCTTGATTGATCTTGCCCCCCTGACCATAAGCAGGTAGATCCTTGACTTCATCGATTATGTACTCCTTTTCGTCCTCATTGAATTCATAATTCACGCCCACAAGAAGGTCCGGATCGATCGTATAAAGCATAATCGTCCCTGCAGAGCTGATAGAAAATACAGAATCTATCTCCTGCGGGATAGGCACACTGCGTCCTGCCATATCTGTAACTTCTTTAAATTCAGAAGACCCATTCCCTGCTCCTTCATCTACTACACCATTTTCTGAAGTGCAGCCCGTAAATAAAAATACCAACAGCATTGCAATGATAAAAATCGCACTAAATTTTCCCTTCATTTCATTGCCCCTCTCTTTCATTGCTTTATTATTCTCATGCGAGTATAATGACGCTGTTACATACAGAATAATCTTAAAATTTCTATTTGTCAAGATTAAATTTTCTGCATTTATTTTTAAACATTTCAACCGTTTCAGAATTGAATGATCATTTTCCAATATTTATACAGGTATTTATTGACACTTTATTTTTTTTATATTATACTTAAATGAGAATAATCTTGTGCGAGAATAATGACTGCTTTCAAACATCATCTCAAAACATTTGAAACAATCATCGTGTTATGCTGATATCTTTCAAAGAAGGAAGTAAGATAAAATGGATGGTCTTTTAAAGAGAAGCCTAATAAAGAAAAGCGTCCATCGGTTTAAAGTACAAAACTTTAAAAGTTTTAAATGGCTCATGCTGATTTTGCTTCTGATCAGCTTTTTGCTGATTGTCAGTTCTCTCGCGATGGGCTTCTATCATATCTCTATAAAAGAACTTCTTATGCTGCTTCTATATGGTGAAGAAGCCGTAACCGGTGAGAACAGTTCTGTATTTATTATCATTAAGAATATACGCATGCCTCGCATTATCGCTGCTTTTACCATCGGTGCCGGCTTAAGCATGGCAGGGGCAGCCTATCAAGGCATGTTTAAAAACCCTCTGGTTTCTCCTGATATTTTAGGAGTTTCGAATGGGGCAGGTTTGGGAGCCGCCTTGGCTTTGACGCTCGGTTTATCCAATTTTATGGTTCAAGTTTATGCCTTTGTCTTTGGGATTTTGGTCGTTTCTTTAGCCTATTTCATCGGCTCTCATGCGAAGTTCGGACATGATGTCAGCCTTGTACTTGCAGGAAGTATGTTAGGCGCTTTATCTTCCTCTTTTATCACCTTATTGAAATACATAGCTGATCCCAATGATACGCTTCCGGCAATCACATTCTGGTTGATGGGCAGCCTTTCAAAGGTAACGATAAATTCCCTTTTGTTCAGCTTAATTCCAATGACTTTGGGCTGTATTATCATCTATTTGCTTCGTTGGAAATTGAACCTCCTAACATTGGGAGACGAAGAGGCTCAGGCCATGGGCATCGATCCGAAATCAACACGCCTGATCGCCATTGCCGCTGCCACGATTATCAGCGCTTCAGCAGTATGTCTCGGAGGATTAATCGGCTGGGTGGGACTGATGATTCCCCATATCTCCAGAGGGATCGTGGGAGCAGATTATCGCCGGGTACTTCCTATAGCAGCATTGATGGGCGGATCCTTCCTTCTCTTAATGGATGATCTGGCTCGTTCTCTTTCTACAATGGAAATCCCCCTTGGGGTACTGACAGCAGTCATGGGGGCACCTTTTTTTATCGTATTGATCGTAAAACGGACGAGGTGATTGGATATGCTTAGAGTTGAGAATCTAATCGGTGGGTATGGAAAAAGGGAAGTTGTGAAGAATATTTCTTTTCATGTCGAAAAAGGAGATGTTCTTTGCATACTTGGCCCGAATGGCTGTGGGAAATCTACGCTGCTGAAGCTGCTCCTTCGATTCATACCGAAAAAGAGCGGACGAATATTTTTGCAGGGGCAGGATATGGATCAACTTCATCGCAAGAGCATCGCTCGTATCGTCTCTTATATCCCGCAATTCGATTCCATGCCTTTCCCCTATACAGTCATTGAGATGGTAACGATGGGACGTTCCTGTCATCTCGATCGTTGGAAAACCCCTTCCAAAAAAGACAACCGTTTTGCATATGAATCTTTAGAAAAATTGCGAATTTCTCATCTTGCAGATAAGCTATATACACAAATTTCCGGCGGCGAACGTCAATTGGTCCTGATGGCCAGGGCCCTTTGTCAAGATACAAGAGTGCTGATCATGGATGAGCCCACTGCCAGTCTTGACTTTGCCAATCAGCAATTGGTTATGGATGCAATCGCTACCGCCGTTCAAGAAGGAAAAAGCATCATCCTTACAACGCACAGTCCTTCTCAACCTTTTACGATTGCAACTAAGGTATTGCTGCTTTCTCAAGGCTCCACCGTCGGATTTGGAAAGCCTCTTGAGGTGCTCACAAGCGAATCTTTAGAAAGGGTTTACGGCATCCCAATGGATATCGTTACGGTCAGTGATCGAAATCAGACCAATAGAAATATTTGTCTGCCTGTACACTGATCTTTCTTAAATTTAAAAATCCGATTTTTCCAAAACCTCTTGCACTGCCTGATTAGCAGCTTCCTGCATCTGATCGTACATAGCGAGAAATTTTCTCCCTTGTTCCGTCAAGCTCGAACCGCTCGGTACATTTCGTTCGATCAGAGGAAACCCCAGCTGTTCTTCAGCAACGCGCAAAACCTTCCACGCCTTGCTATATGCCATTCCCATGTCCTTTGTAGCCTGGTTGATGGAACCGGTCCGTTCAATCCCTTTGAGAAGGCAGGCTGTTCCAGGACCAAAAGCTGTTTTAAAATCATCTCCTTTGCGTAGCAAGCGGATATGGATATGATATTTGATCGGTTCTTTCACGCTATCATCCCTTTCAAAGAAAGATCTATCTACTAAAAATATTATCACAAGGGGGCCTTTTCATGCATGTATTTCTTTGCGGTCCGGTACATATTGGAAAAAGCACCGCTATCCAAAAGGCAATTCAGCAGCTGTCGCTAAAATATCCGATCCAATTGGGCGGCTTTATTACTTATCCCGGCTTGACACCGGATCTGGATATCTATATCTCTCCGGCATGGGAGTCTAAAAAATATCATTTGGAAAACCGGGTAGCAAAACGAAACCGCGTTTCTTCTTCTCCGTTTCCGCAAGTTTTTGACACTCTAGGCGTTTCTATACTCGAACAAAGTAAAACCTATAAAAAAAACCTTCTATGCATGGACGAACTCGGTTTTTTCGAGAAGGAAGCCTATCAATTTCAAAAAGCTGTCCTTCAATGCCTAGAGGAAGAGACCCCCATCTTAGGAGCAGTTAAAGAAGCGCCGATCCCTTGGCTGGATTCGATCAAAGAACATCCGAACGTAGAACTGATTTCCATCTCTTTAGAAAATCGAGATCGCATTCCAGCCATGATCGTGGATATATTGGAACCTTCTTTGAAAAAAGGATATAGCAAATGATAAAATTTGTCAATTCTATATGAGCGGGAGGAATTTTTAATGTGGGAATTATATGATGCTTTGATTGAAGGAATTCCAAGCAACATAAAGGTAGAATACAGCATCGCCGGCGTGTATCG
>JAMNXX010000326.1 GCA_023623095.1 Bacillota bacterium
GTTCAGTATGCTATAATTTATTTATAGTATTTCTTAAAAATTCTTAAAAAAGCTTCATTAAATTTCGTTGGAGTTATATATTTCAAAGGTTCATAAGATCTCATTAATTTATAAAAATCATGCAATCCTTTAAATTTTTAAAAATGAGTTATTAAAAAAATCATTAACCAATTAATTTTTTAAGATCCTATGAAATCTTTTAATTCTGCTGATAGTGGATTTGGGTTTAAGTGCAGTTGCAAACTATTTTTTGTGTATTAGCATGGGGCAGAGCGTCTTTTTCGCGGAAACCGCTATAGTAATATTGGTAACAGGGCTATTGATACCGTCAAAACAATTGTTTGTTGTTTTTATTAAAAGAACATTAAAAGCAATTCCATTGGTAGCTTTGTTTCTACATTCTTTATTTTGAGTAAAAGACTTTGATGGTTTTAAAAATCATTATTATACTAGACGTAGTGATAACTTTTGATATTAGAGATGATATCCATATATTCAGCAATCCTATTGACTTTGAAAGGATGTATGCAGTTGAGAAAATAAGAATAATCTGGCGTAAAAATTAAATTCATAAATTATAAGAAATTCTTCCGGTTTTTTGAAAAAGTGATGCAAACATAAAGCTGCATGCAATAAATATACCGCTTGAACTAATAGCGCGTAGAGTGTTGTGCAATCTATGGAAATTATTTCAGTCGATGTATCGAATAGTAAGGTTTGTGTAGAGAATAATAAAGCTCAATAGCAATTTGTTACCGGGGAGGAAAATGATGATTACAGATTTTTTGCGCAGGGTAGTATTAGGGAAAAAGGAAAAATTTTTATTTCAAAGATACCAGGACGGCTTCATTGATTTCAATCAAATTCCTGAAGGAATTGGTCTTTATATTCATATTCCTTTTTGCAGAAGCATTTGCCCTTATTGTCCTTATAATAAAGAAATTTATAAAAAAGAAAAGGTGTTAAAATATAAGGAGGCACTTTTAAAGGAGCTGGAGTTATATAAAAACCGGCTTTTCGATAAAAAAATTTCTTCCCTTTATATTGGAGGAGGGACTCCGGCTCTATTGATTCACGAATTAAAAGAAATCATCCAATGGATGCGAAACCATTATTCTTTTTATGGTGATATTGGAATTGAGTTATATCCTGCAGAGGTAGATGAAGAACTCCTCTATATTTTGCGTGAAATCGGGGTTAACTTGATCAGCCTCGGGATACAAACTTTCAATGAAAATGCATTAAAACTTTTAGGTCGAAATTATGGAGAAGCTGAGATTGATCAGGCACTACGGCTTATAAGCGGGTTCGATTTTCAGTGCGTGGATGTGGACATTATGACCAATTTGCCGGGACAAACCATGAAGGATATTGAATATGACTTAAGGAAGATTTATGCTTATGAAATTGATCAGCTTTCGGTTTATCCACTCATTCTTTTTCCAATGACACAATTAAAGGAAGCATTCCGAGAAAAAGGATTAAAGCGCTTTAGTGAACTTGAAGAAGCAAAGATATTAAAAATAATCGATCGGATTTCCAAAGCATATGGGTATGAAAGAAGTTCCATATGGACTTATGGAAAAGATAAAAACATCCGATATACCTCGGTTACCCGAGAAAGCTTTATTGGGATGGGGGCAGGGGCGAGCTCTCATTTTGGAGGATATTTTTATTTGAATACATTCAATGTAGATGCGTATATTCAGGCTTTGCAAGAAAAAATTCTCCCGATCAATCTTGTCAATCAAATGACAGAACGGGAAAAGATGATTTTTTGGATTTTTTGGAGATGCTATGATGGAGTGATTGATGAGAAGAAATTTCGGGAACAATTTCAAAAAAATATGCAGAGAGAATTCAAACTGCTTTTCCAAGGGCTCAAGGCCTTTAGAATGATAGAGAAGCAGGGAGAAAAGTGGATATTAACCGACTTCGGGCGATATGTTTATCATTTTGTGGAAAAACAGTATTCCATTCATTATCTGAATGATTTATGGCAGCAGTCAATGAAGCAGCCTTGGATCGAAGAGGTACAGTTATAAAAATCAGCATAAAAAACAATAAAATTGGATATTGCATCACAAAGGAAGTCCGTTGTTTGTATAGAAATAAAATATTTTTAGACTAATGATGTTTCATATCAAAAATGATAAAATGTAAAATAGTATGATGTTCAGTTGAGTGGATTGAAATTTTGATTTTTATAGAAATGAGTGAAGTATTTGTTTGGTTATGTAATGCCCTATAAAGATGAGTTAAAAGTTCGGGAGTATCATTTATTTAAGGCGTATTACTGCGGTCTCTGCAAGATACTTGGAAAACAGTTTAATCAATTGGTGCGGATGGGACTGAGCCATGATTTTGTATTTTTGGCGCTTCTTTTATCTGCTATTTTATATGAAAAAGAAGAAATTTTATCCCAGAGGTGTTTGTATAATCCGATAGGGAAAAAGCCTATCGTTGCTTCAAATGAGGCGCTTCGATACAGCGCTCATATGAGCGTGATCCTGACTTGGTTTCATTTGCTCGATGATTGGAAGGATGATCGGAGTATTTCTGCTCTTGCAGCGATGCCGGTGTATATTTTGCCTATACGCAATGCGAGGAAAGAGTACTCGGAAAAATATTGCAAGATTCAGGATTATTTGAAACAGTTATCAGATTTAGAAAAAGGACGCTGCGATCGGCTCGATGAAATTGCAGATGTTTTTGCAAAAATCATGCAGGAGATTTTTGTACCTCCATTCATAGAGGATGAGAGAACGCAGAAGATTCTTTCATTGCTTGGATATGATTTAGGAAGGTGGATTTATCTATTAGATGCTTTCCATGATCTCGAAAAGGATTCGGAAAGAGGACGGTACAATCCCATTCTCCTTCAATATCAACACAATTCAAAAGAAGATATAAAAGAATTCATCGAAAAAGTTCGAGTTCCATTGGAAGATACTTTATATTTTACATTGGATCATGGGGCTAGATCCTATGAATTATTGGAAATTAAACAAAACAAAGTAATTTTAGATAATATTTTTTATCTGGGAACAAGAAGGAAGATGGAACAAATATTTGAAAAAGGGAGTTGTTCTAAAGATGAGAGATCCTTATGAAGTGCTGGGAGTCCGCCCAGGGGCCAGTGAAGAAGAGATCAGGCGGGCTTATCGGGAGCTCGCCAGAAAATATCATCCGGATCAGTATGCCGATCATCCCCTTTCGGGATTGGCGCAGGAAAAAATGAAGGAGATCAATGAGGCATATGATTTCCTCATGAAGAATAAAAATGGATATGGGAGGAAAAGGCCCCATCAGGAGCAACAGGGGTATTATCAGAACCGGTCATACCGTGAAGATGATTCTATTTACAGTCGGATTCGGACGATCATTGAATCAGGAAATATTGAAGAGGCGGATCGGATGCTGGACGGCATATCGAATCGGGGTGCAGAATGGAATTATCTAAAAGGAATTATCTTAACAAGGAGGGGCTGGTACAATCAGGCGCAGCAGCATTTTCAGATGGCGGTGGCGATGGATCCGACCAATCCGGAATATCAGTCGGCTTTTTATAATTTTGCTCAAAGGAATCGGATGTATCGGGATGTGGGAAATGGAATGGGATACGGAGGCGGTATGTCTGCCTGTGATTGCTGTGCAACGCTGTATTGTGCAGATTGCTGCTGTGAATGTATGGGCGGAGACTTGATCAACTGTTTTTGATGTGGGTAAGATGCAGAACTTATTTTCAATCAAACGATAAATTCCCAGCTCTCCGAGTGTTGGGAACGTGCCGCAGGAATCCTGAAATGGTTGGAGAGGTGATGGAATGCCTAGACAGTTGCAAGGAAATATGGGCAGAAAGGTAGCGCTTGGCGGACTTGTAACGGCATTGGCGGTGATTTGCCTGTATTTGAGCAATGTCCTACCGACAAACCGCTTGTTTTTCTATGCGCTCAGCACCGTATTTTTACTGGCGGTGGTGGTAGAACACGGACCGGCTTCTGCTTTTGTGGTATATGCGGCGACGACGCTTGTAGCAGCGATCCTTTTACCAAATAAGATATCGCTGATCCCCTATATTTTGTTTTTTGGATATTATGGAATCTTCAAGCATTTTGTTGAAAAGATTCAGCACTTTATCCTGGAATGGATTTTAAAGCTATTGGCATTTACAGCTGCAATGGGTGTGACCTATTGGCTCGTATCTTCTGTATTTTTTCAATCGGTTACGTTCAAATTCCCATTAGGGTGGATGGTACTGCTGGCAGAAGTAATTTTTATCATCTATGATATTGCATACAGCTTAGCTGCAAAGTATTATATGCAGCGGATTCGGAAGCTCATTGGAAGATAAAAAAGCCTTCCCAAAACACAGATACAATGGGAAAGCTTTTCATTTATTATTTAGATTTAAAAACGCAGCAAAAATAGCTCCAAACAAGATGCCTTCCAATATGGTTGCAACGCTAAGCGGAACTTTCAGAATTTTTTCGATCACAAAGAAAAAAACGATAAAAACACCCAAACCGATCAGCAGGAAATAAAGGCGTTGGTGCATGCTGCTCCATTTTCTTTTAAAGTGATAACTGAATCCAATTTGGAAAAAACAAATAAATGAAATACATAAAGAAACTGCAAACAGGATCTTTTGAAATAACATTTTTTCACCTCTTTTTTTTGGGCAAATTCTTCAAGAGAGCAATTCAGCTTTTTCTTTAAAATGCTTTCTTTTCATTTGCCGGTTTTTCTGGTATTTTGAGGGTGCTGCAAACGGCCGGGACCTTTTGATTTTATTATAAAGGATATGGACAATGGCTTTCAAGTAAAAAAGGAATGAAAATGAATCGATATTCTAAAATGATACGGGGAGGGCTTTCTATGCAAAGGATATTGGGATTGATTGGAAGCGGAAATATGGGACAGGCTATCATAGGGGGAATCATCAAGGCAGAACGCTTTTTGCCTGAAAATATTTTTGCTTCAGATGTGAATGAAAAAACTTTAACATCGATTTCTGAAAAATATGGAATTAAAACGACAATAGATAATAATGAAGTGGCAAGGGCAGCCGATATTTTGATATTGTCTGTAAAACCTCATTTATATCCTGCGGTGATCCGTCAGATCCGGGATCAGATCAAGCAAAATGCGATTATCGTAACCATCGCTGCAGGAAAAGCGATTCGGGAAACAGAAGAGGCATTTGGAAGAAGGATCAAGGTTGTCCGGGTGATGCCGAATACACCGGCCCTTGTGGGAGAAGGAATGACTGCTTTATGTCCAAACGATATGCTTACGGAAGAAGAAAAGGAAGAAGTCATCCATCTATTTGAAAGCGTTGGCAAAGTAGAAGTAGTCCCTGAGAATTTGATGGATGCGGTAACTGCCGTAAGCGGATCCTCTCCTGCTTATGTATATTTGTTGATTGAAGCGATGGCAGATGCAGCGGTGCTTTCCGGTATGCCAAGAGACCAGGCATATCGAATGGCTTCTCAGGCAGTGCTCGGATCGGCAAAGATGGTTTTGGAAACAGGGATGCATCCAGGGGCCTTGAAAGATATGGTTTGTTCTCCGGGAGGAACGACCATTGAGGCGGTATCGGTATTAGAAGAAAAGGGATTGCGTTCCGCAATTATCGCTGCGATGAAAGCTTGTACTGATAAATCGATTGCAATGACATCACAAAAATAAGAAAGATTTTTTATTTTTTACAAAAATGAATTGAAATCCTTCAAAGGGAATGATAGGATAAGAAGGCAACGAATTGCAAAACAAAAATTTTTGGAGGATTGTTCAATGAAAACAGGTACAGTTAAATGGTTTAACAGTGAAAAAGGGTTTGGATTTATTTCTGTGGAAGGAGAAAGTGATCTCTGGGATCAAAGGAGATGGATTCAGAACGCTTGAAGAGGGCGAAAAGGTTGAATTTGAAGTTATAGAAGGTGCGAAAGGCCCTCAAGCAACGAATGTAGTGAAAGTATACTAGAATATAATTTATATTTTAATATATTTGAAGCTACAAAAAAAGCGCTGAGTTCTCAGCGCTTTTTTGTTTTCATATTCATGTTGTTAGTCGCTCATTCAATTTTAAGAAGTTGGTTTAAGAATGATTTATGGTTCTAAATATCTCATGATTTGCTTTCGATATTGCTGTTTATCCTGGGCACCGATAATAGGCTCCCCTATGATTTTCCCTTCTGAATCTACAAAAATAGTGGTTGGGAAAGCATAAATATATTTTAAGAAATCATTTTTAATATTTTCATCCGGGATGAGATTCGTATAGGTGACTTTTGTTTTTGTGATAATATCTTTTGCTATTTGTTCATTTCCTTTTGCATCTCCGATCAGTCCAATGACGTTGATATTTTCTCCTTTCATTTCTTGATATATCTCTTCCAGAGTGGGCATTTCACGGATGCAGTGGGCGCAGAAAGTCCCCCATACATTGACCATGGTTAATGCATATTCTGAAAAGATGCTGTGCGTAACTTTTTTACCGTAAATATCCTTTGATTCAAATTCAGGGAAAAAATCCATGGGGCTCATTTTTTCTGCAGGATTCCCCGCAAAAGTAGGAGGAAACAGTTGGACTGTTTTTCTTAGATTTTCGATTTCATGATACAATTCATCATAGATTTCCTGAGAAGCTTCCGATAATCCTTGGATATCTTTCTTATTTGGATAAGACAAATAATATACAAGCCCATCTTGTTCGCCTAACCTTTCGTTATTAGAAAGGTTTGTTAACGTTGGGATGGAATCTTCATCTAGTAAATTTTTGCGGAAGATATAGATAGAAAGCAGAGGTTTCCTTTCATCGATGATT
>JAMNXX010000239.1 GCA_023623095.1 Bacillota bacterium
CTGCAGGAAGCATCCTGGGTTATTTAGCCAGAGAAGATAATTAAGGCTTGCTAAAGCAACTAAATGCAAAAATAACAAGGATTTAGAAACATTTGTGTCGAATTCTATTATGCATGAAAAATAGCATCGAACAGCCAAACCTTGTAAAAATATACCGCCTTTATCATCCGCATATAAAGCTAATCGTACAAGGTAAAGCCGGTGCTGCTTGCAGAATTTGAAGCTAAAGCAACGATCAGCCTCGAGAATAGCGATTGCCGTATTGAAAAATTATCCTGAAATGCTTATAACGAAGCAGGCACATTGTAGATTTTGCTTAAATTTATAAAAGAAGAGTTTGGCTATCAAGCCCTAATGAAATTTGAAAATATAAGTTTATAATTAAGGTGGGAACACAATGCCAAATAAAGATTTAAATTTATTGGATGAAAACTTGAAATGCTCTTGCAAAGGTCATAATCTCGATAAATTATTGCAGCCCAGTATATTAACGATTCTTGCAGAGCAAGATACGCATGGATATATGATCATACAAGAGCTGGAGCGCAGGAACACATTTGAAGAGGAAAAAGTAGACAATACCGGAGTATACCGCACCTTAAAAACACTAGAAGATAGGGGCATGGTGAAGTTTGAATGGGTTATGGATGAAACCGGCCCGGCAAAGAAAAACTATATGATAACGGATAAGGGTATTGAATGCCTGAAAAATTGGGTAAACACCCTTCAATTATATAATAAAAAGATAGATAAGATCATAAAAGACGCAAAGAATGTGTTAATGAAATATTAAAAATATGAATATGAACAATAAAGCCGCTCCTGCTATTTTAGAGGAGCGGCTTTTATCGTTATTTTATCTTCTTTATTCATATTTTGTTTTGAGTGCTACTTCGTGAGGCTCTCTTCCTTCTTTGAATTTTACTTCGCCAGGAGTAATAACACCTTGTACAGGACATACATTCAAGCACAAGTGGCAGCCAACACAGTTGTCATTGATCGACGGGCGGCGTTTTTCGTCATCCCAATCGATTGCTTGATGTGCAGCATCAAAGCAAGAGATATAGCAGCGTCCGCAGCCAACGCATTTTTCTTCATCAATTTTCGGTATGATTTTGAAATCACGATCCAGTTCTTCAGCCGGAATGATGTTTTCAAGTGCCAAACCAACCATTTCATCCAACGTGTTGAATCCTTTTTCTTCCATGAAATAGGACATTCCACTGATCATGTCTTCTACGATTCTGTAGCCGTATTGCATAATCGCCGTTGTTACTTGCAGATTTCTACATCCTACTAAAATAAATTCTGCTGCGTCTCTCCAAGTTTCAATACCACCAACACCGCTCATTTCAACATCTTTGAGCTTCGGATGTTGTTTCATTTGAGTGATGAAACGAAGTGCAATCGGTCTTACAGCGGCACCAGAGTATCCGGAAATAGAAGATTTTCCGTTTACAACCGGCATTGCTGTCATGTGATCTAGATCAAGATTTGTGATCGCTTTGATTGTATTGATAGCAGAAACGCTCTTTGCGCCTCCCTCAATCGCTGCAATCGCCGGAATTTCCATGTTTCCGATATTTGGTGTCATCTTTGCGATAACTGGAAGATGTGTGTTTGATGATACAATTTTAGAATAATGTCGAACCAAATCCGGATTTTGACCAACGTCAGATCCCATCGCTGAGCTCGTCATTTGTGGACAGGAGAAGTTACATTCAATCAGGTCTGCGCCTGTTTGCGTTACAAGTTTTGCTAATTCTGCCCACTCTTCATCATTACTTCCCATGATGGAAGCAATAAGCACTTTATCAGGATAATCTTTCTTCAATTTTGCCATCATTTCGAGGTTTTTCTCTAATGGCTTATCAGAAATTTGCTCCATGTTTTTAAATCCAATCCAAGGAGTATCTTCTTTTTGATTGTGATCAAATCTAGGAGAACATTCATCTGCGATAAAAATACCGATTGTCTTATAAACGATGCCGCCCCAACCTGTTTCAAGGGCTTTTGCGCACATTTCATAATTGCTTCCTACCGGAGAAGAAGATAAGCAAAATGGGTTTTCAAACTTCACGCCTAAATATTCAATCGATAAATCTTTTTTCAATGGCATATTATTTCGCACCTTCTTTCTTTGAAGTAAGATATTCGTCAATGCTTTCTGCTGCCTCTTTTCCTGCAGCAACTGCATGTACTACTGTCTTACCGCCATTTACAATATCTCCTGCTGCAAAGATTCCTTCTACATTTGTTCTGTATCCGTTTTCTTCCGATGCGGCAATCAAATTCTTTTCTGTAAGTTCTACAGGTGCAATTGCTTTTGCATCTTCAGGTTCTTGTCCAATTCCAAAGATAACTTGATCTGCTTTTAATAAGATTTCTGATTCTCCGTCTACGCCAACAGCTTTGAAAGCTGTAACCTTTCCATCTTTGCCGATGATTTCAGCTGGTCGGAATTGCAAGGAGAATCCAACCCCAAGAGATTGTACAAATTCGATTTCTGCTCTGTTTGCAGGTGCTTCTTCGATCGTTCTACGATAAACAATCGTTACTTTCTTCGCGCCTAACAATCTGGCCGTAGCTGCGCAGTCCATTGCTACGTCCCCACCACCGATTACGATAACGTTTTCACCAACCTCAACATTGCCGTTGGTTGATTTTGCTGCAGGTAAAAATTCCATTGCAGTCATAACGCCTTCTAAGTCTGCCCCGGGGATATCGATCATCTTCGGAGTCCACATGCCGATTCCGATGAAGAAAGCAGCATATCCTTGCTCTTTTAGTTCATCGATCGTTATGTCTCTTCCGACTTTTGTATTCAAAACAAATTCAACGCCGAGATCTTTAACATGTTGAATATCTTGCTCAACAACTTCCTGCGGCAAACGGGATGGAATAATTCCATAAGTTAGCATACCGCCTATTTTGTCTTTTTCTTCAAAAACAGTTACTTTATATCCTTTCATAGCCAGTTTTGCTGCACAAGCCAAAGATGCGGGACCAGAACCAATGCATGCAACTTTTTCTTTTGTCGCTTCTGGAGCTTGAAGAGGTTTCATTCCAAAGAGAGCTTCTTGATCTGTTGCAAATCTTTGAAGTCTTCCGATTTGAATCGGTCTGTCAATTCCGGAGCGGCTGCATCCTTCTTCGCAAAGTTTGTCATAAGGACAAACACGTGCACAACTAGCCCCTAAGATGTTTGCTTCTCGGATCGTTGCAGCAGCGCCTTTTACGTTTCTGAATCGAATTGAGCGGATAAATCTTGCAGGATCTGTCCCTGCAGGACATGCTTGGCTGCAAGGTGCATCATGACATAGTAAACATCTTGCTGCCTCTTCCATTGCTGTACGTGGATTAAAAGGCTCTACAGCTTCTTTAAGATAATTTTGCTTCTTTTCCATGCTCAAGAGCTATTCCTCCCTTTGATATATTTTCCTTGAGTCATGCAAATTTTTTACTATTTATATTAATCGCCTAGTAAAATCATGCCTGCTTCTTTAAAAAGCAAACTTTCTATGTCCACTACCTTGCCACAAACCAAATTTTATATAAAACTAAATTTTTATGTCATAAAAAGTATAAAATCTTTGCTATAGTCAATACTAAATTACGACAAATAAAATCTAATGCATTTCCATCAGCTCGGAAAAGTGTTGTGTCGAAAATTTGCACAACTCAAGTATTAGGTGCTTTTTATAACTCTTATTTGAAAAAATTTAAAATTTGGGAAAACAGAGATGATTGAATCTTTAAAACGTAACTGAAAAATGTAACCATTTACATAAATCATTGCAAAAATACCTAGTGAGTAGCTTTGAAAAAAGACTTTTTTCTTCTTGTCTTTACTGTCTTACGAATGTAACCAGTACCATCTATTTAAAATCGCAAACAAGATGGTACATGATTCATTAACATTATAACATAAATCTCTAAAGATCACCAATAAAATGATATATTTTTTGCTGGATTTTTTTAGGTTTTTGTCCAACCATTATACGGGTTCATATTTTTCTATCAATTTAAGTTTTCTTCCTTAATTTTTCCTTTTTTTGCTTGCTCTTCGATCTCTTTGCATATTTTTTCATAATCATCCTTTCTTACATCTTCCGATGCTGTATAGCCATATTTGATCATCGTCTTTTTCACCAATTCTAAATTGCCGCCTGCCAAAGAAAACATCCGTTTTGCCTGTTTTTTTGTAATCGTTTCTTTTTTCGCAGGATCATTTTCCTCGCTATATTCTCTGTTGTCCGCTTCTTCCAAATCAATATCTTCTAAATCCTGTGTAAATACTTCTGATAAGCTTGCTACAAGCAACGCCGCATCAACAAGGGCCCTTTTTTTTGCTATTTTTAAAACGGTATTGTCCAGTGTAAAGGGATTGAGCTTGATATATTTGGCTTCTTTTGTATTGCAAGCTCCTAATCCTTCCGTAATTAAAACATCTCCCTTATAAAGCTTGCATTTTACTTGATATTGAAAAAAGCCTTCTTCGAAATTCCGGGTGCTTTCCAAAATTTTAAATTCGCTTCTCAGTCCCATAAGCATCAAAATTTTTTCTGCTCCCGGCTTCAAGAGTGTGGGTTTTTTGGTTCCGGGAACGATTCCATAATCATGATTGGGCTGCAGCGTATTTTGAATGACCTTTTGAAACTGTCGGATTTTCTGCATGGTATGCTGAACTTGATCGATATCCACGCTTTCTATGAGCGATAAATTTTCATTGAGCGGCTGCACTTCATGATTACCGTTATTCTGCATTTTCTTCCTCCTTATTTCATTGACCTGGGTTTTTTAATTTGATTTTTCTTTTTATTATCTTGTGCAGATTTTTTCTGTTTCTCATTGTTAACTTTTCCCTCTCCCTTTCCCATACCAAATTTTTATGGAGTAAATTTTTTATTGCGATCCGTACATACTATATTTACGGAGGTGATATGATGAAAAAAGCAGTGTTTGATCTCGTGCACAATCAGCCGGCACAATCAAATTTTATTCATGATTTTATCGGAAATTTAAACGGTGTTAAATCCGTTACAGTAAACAATAACGCAAAAAAAGTAATTGTAGAATATGATGAAAATCAAGTTACACCTTATGAAATCGAATCTACATTGAGGTATAACAATTTTATCTAAAGAATGAGAATAAGCTTCTTTGAAAAACGCATGCTTCTTCTAAAAACGCTTGCGTTTTCAGAAGAAAATAAAAACGGACTTAGCAAAAATAATTTTTCGCTAAGTCCTGATTTATCAGCGAGATAAAACCTAAAGCATTCCCAATCAGCTCCCATATGTAGTTGCTATCATCCCTCAATCACTCGATCTCTATTAACAATGCATTCACATCCACTTTATCCCCTGCTTTTACAGTTCCGGTTTTGGGTGCCGGAATTTCATTTTCCATTTTCATCGCTTCCAAAGTTAAGACAACATCGCCTTCTTTTACAGATTCACCTTCCTTTACTTTCATGTGCACGATATGGCCTGGAATTTGTTCTGATACCAGAGGAGCAGTTTCGATCAATCCCTTCATGTTTTTAGCCTCAACATATCACGAATCGCGAGCATTTTAAAAGGATGATGAATGTCTGCAGAAACAATTTTTGATTTTGCCTTTTTAGACGCTTTATGTAATGATACATATCATGCAAAAAATTTTCTATAAATAAAATTTTTATCTCGTGAAAAGGATTTTTTGTGCTATGATTGTATTACATGCTCTATTCGGGAAATATAAACAGATAAACCTTTGCTGCCAGAAACATTGTCTTTAAAAAAACAGGTACTGTCTGATATAAAGGAGGGAATATTTATGCTTCGCGCTATATGGCTGGTGATT
>JAMNXX010000280.1 GCA_023623095.1 Bacillota bacterium
TCCGAAAAGATTTTCGTAGAAATTCCACCTGGATCGTCTTCTTCGAAAATAGCAGGGATTTTAAAAGAAAATAAGCTCATAAAAAGCAAAATCATTTTTCAGTTTTTAAGCAAAAAAGCCGGAGCAGATGGCAAGATGAAAGCCGGTAATTATAGTTTAAGCCCTGCAATGTCAACAGAAGATATTATTAATATTTTAATTAAAGGAGACACTATAAACAATTCTGTGAAAATTACGATACCAGAAGGGTTTGAGTTGGACCAAATCATAGCACGATTAGAAAAGCACGGGCTTATTGATAAGGAAAAATTTATCCAAATTGCCAACTATCAAGATTTTGACTATCCATTTTTGAAAGATGTTCCAAAAGGAGAAAATCGATTGGAAGGATATTTATTTCCAGATACGTACTTGATTCCTCAAAATGCAAAAGAAGAAGATATTATTATTAAAATGTTGGATCGTTTTCAAGAAATTTTTAAAGAAGAATATTATGAAAGAGCAAAAGAGCTAAATATGAGCGTTCACGAGATTGTCGTACTTGCCTCCATCATTGAAAGAGAAGCAAAATTGGATGAGGAACGCCCCGTTATATCCAGCGTATTTCATAACCGAATTCAAAAAGGAATGCCGCTTCAATCCTGCGCAACAGTTCAATATATATTGGGAGAAAGAAAAGCAGTTTTAAGCACAAAAGATACACAAATTGATTCTCCTTATAATACTTATAAATACTCAGGGTTGCCTCCTAATCCGATTGCTTCTCCTGGAGAATCCTCTATTCGTGCTGCTTTATATCCTGAAGAAACAGATTATCTCTATTTTGTAGCAAACAAAGAAGGCAACCATATTTTCAGCAGGACATTTCAGGAGCATCTTCATGCGAAGAATGCAAATCGCCTATAGTGGAAAGGCTAATACGTGGAGAGTTTCCACGTATTCATTTTTTCAAAGATTTACCTCTATATGCGAAAAAATCTTATGGATCATCAAAAGGAGCTATGCAAAATGAGTAATATTGTCAATGATTTAGTAGAAGAATATATTCGAAATACAATACCACCAAGAAACGCTTTTTTAGAATCGATAGAGCAATTTGCTTCCGTTCATCATATACCTATCATACAACCAGAAGTAGCCAAACTATTAGAAGTGATCGTTAAAATTAGCAATGCGAAAAATATTTTAGAAATTGGAACTGCTATTGGATATTCAGCCATTATACTCTCCACTGCCTCAAGTGATATTAAAGTAACGACAATCGAAAAACAAGATGAAATGATTCAGATTGCTAGAAAAAACATACAGAGAGCAGGTTTAAGTGAGAGAATACAGATATTGGAAGGAAATGCAGAAGAAATTCTTCCAAAGATAGACCAAAAATTTGATTTGATCTTTATCGATGCAGCAAAGGGACAATATATGGAATTCTTATCCTCAAGCATTCACCTTCTTCGTTCAGGAGGAGTGCTCATATCCGATAATGTCTTATACAAAGGCATGACTGCATCCAATCAATATCTGGTCCGAAGAAAAAAAACAATCGTCAAAAGGATGCGGACCTATTTGGACCATATTATGAATCATCCGCAATTGTCAAGCTGTATTCTACCTATCGGTGATGGCGTTTCAATTAGTTATAAAAGATAGGGGTTGAAACTAGATGAAAAATATAGAATTGCTAGCACCTGCGGGAGATCTAGAAAAGTTAAAAATTGCAGTGATATACGGTGCAGATGCTGTTTACATCGGAGGACAAACTTTTGGCCTCCGCGCTGCAGCCAAAAATTTCTCTTTTGAAGATATGAAAGAAGGAATTCAATTTGCACATGAACGCGGAAAAAAAGTTTATGTTACACTCAATATCATCCCTCATAACGCAGATCTAGAAGAGCTTTCATCTTATTTAAAACAACTAAAAACTTTAAATATTGATGCATTGATCCTGTCCGATCCAGGAACATTGATGTATGTTAGAGAACATATGCCAAATGTAGATACCCATTTGAGCACACAAGCCAATACAACCAATTATATGAGTGCACTGTTTTGGTATAAACAAGGCGTAAAGCGAATTATTTTAGCAAGAGAGCTTTCAATAACGGAAATAAAGGAAATAAGAAAACAAATCCCTCCAGATTTAGAATTGGAAGCTTTTATCCATGGGGCAATGTGCATTTCTTATTCTGGAAGATGTCTTTTAAGCAATTACATGGCAAATCGAGATGCAAATCGAGGTGAATGTGCCCATCCATGCAGATGGAAATATTATCTTATGGAAGAAAAACGTCCAGGAGAATATATTCCTGTTTTTGAAGATGAAAAAGGTACATATTTTTTTCATTCAAAAGATTTATGCATGATTGAACACATTCCGGAATTAATCGAATCTGGCCTCAATAGTTTCAAAATCGAAGGCAGGATGAAGAGTATCTATTATGTAGCAACGATCGTTAATGCATATCGTAGGGCTATCGATACCTATCTGAAGAATAAAGAATCTTATCAATATAATCATCAATGGATGGCTGAGATAAAAAAAGCAAGTCATCGGGAATTTACTACGGGTTTTTATTTTGAAAAACCGGGGCCACAAGAACAATCATATTCCAATGCTAAGTATATCCGAGAATATAGTTTCTTGGGTGTTGTACTAGATTATGATTCCAACTCGAAAATAGCAACGATCGAGCAGAGAAATAAGATATCAAAAGGTGATATCGTTGAAATTATGGGGCCTGACATTGAATATTTTGTCCAAAAGATCGATGCGATCTGGGATGAAGAGGGAGATGAAATCCAATCAGCACCGCATCCTCAGCAAATCATTAAAATAAAAGTAAACCAGCCTGTCAAACCGTATTATTTGCTAAGAAAAGAGTCTTAAATATGAAAAAGTATATACCTTCTACAGATTGGAAATACTTTAAATATCTAAATCTGAAGAAGGTGTTTTTTTTGTCTGGGAAAAGAGTGCGCAAAAAACGGGATATATTTTTTAAATTAACGATTGAAAATCAATATCGTTTATTTTTAATGGCTATCTTTTTAACGATATGCATATTTGCACTCATCGGTAGATTAGCGTATATTCAAATTTTTAAAGAAAAAGAATTTTATGCAAAAGCTGCTCAACAATGGTTTAAAGAAATTCCAGTGCAACCTGCACGGGGAAAAATTTATGATCGCAATCTATTACGCTTAACCAATCGAAGCAATATCAGTTATTTAATGATTTTTCCTGAATACTTTGAAACAAAAGATGAGCATTTAGAACTAATAAAAAAACTAACAGGCATTTCAATAAACAAATTAAAACAAGATTATCTTCTCTCAAAAACACAGCCTATTCAATTAGAAATTAAAAACTATGATATGAACTGTCTAAGAAAAGTGCTATCTCTAAAAGGAATATTTCCGATTGATTCTGATCAAAGATATGATCCGAACGGAATTGCATCTCATGTCATAGGATATATTAACAAAACCGATAATACAGGAGCAAAAGGGATAGAAAAACAATATGATCATATCCTTAAAGAAAATCAATCTCAAAAATTTGGTGCAATTGTTGATGCCCAGAAACGCATCATTCCTGGTCTTGGTTATGCGACACTTCATTCCGAAGATCAAAATCAAAAAAAGAACATCGTTACGACATTGGATTATCAGATACAAAAAATTGTTGAAGATACATTTGATCAGCACTACACAAAAGGAAGCGTAATCGTACTTGATGCAAAAACCGGAAATGTTTTAGCAATGATGAGCAGACCAAATTATGATCAAAGCAATGTAGCAGCATTTTTAAACCATACCGATAAGGAATTATATAATCGAGCGATCCAAATCGCATATCCTCCAGGTTCTATTTTCAAAATCGTTATTGCAGCAGCAGCTCTCGAAAATGATATTCTAGATATCCATGATAAATTTACATGCACAGGGTATGAAACAATAGGAAATATTTCTATAAAATGCAGCAGTTTTAAAGATGGCGGACACGGAACAATTACTTTTGAACAAGCGTTTGCTTTATCATGTAACTCTGCATTCATTCAATTGGCTCAGAAAATAGGCAGTCAAAAGATTTTATCTATGGCTAAAGATTTTGGATTTGGTACATTGACCCATATAGGTTTGCAAGAAGAAGTGTATGGTAAACTTCCTTCTATGGAATATATGAAAGGTGCTGGAATCGGAAATATTGCGATCGGACAAGGAACATTAGAAGCAACACCCATTCAAATTGCAAGAATGACATCGATCATTGCCAATGATGGAATCGATAAAGAGATTTTTCTCGTTGACAAAATTATAGATGACCAAAAAAATATAATTGAAGATATCCGTAAAAAATCTTCATCAAAAAGGGTCATATCCCATAGAACTGCAAAAAAAATCCAACAGCTGATGAATAAAGTCATCGCAGAAGGAACTGCTTCGAATATACAACTTGATTCAATTGGAGGAGCTGCAGGGAAGACCGGATCAGCACAAGCCGTATCAAATCGAAAGGAAACCGTTCACGCTTGGTTTACAGGATACTTTCCATATGAAAATCCGAGATATGTTATCACGATTATCATTGAAAATGGAGGCTCTGGAGGAAGTACGGCAGCTCCTTTATTTCAAGAGATTTGCAAAAAAATCGATAAGCTAGATTCTCAATAATTTAACTACGTTTATAGCAGACATGCACAAATTCTGCTTTATCACATATAATAAAAAATGACGAATTGGAGGAGGTGTGCAATATTTTGTGGATATCCACCTTAACTTTATCGTTTATTTTAACAAAACCAATTCTCATGCTCGTATCCCATATCTCGAATAATACATCCTTTCCACGACCACTTACTTTAGAAGAAGAAGAAAAATATCTAGAACGATATGAGCAAGGGGATGAAGAAGCGAAAAATATCCTTGTAGAGAGAAATCTAAGGTTAGTTGCACACATCGTTAAAAAATATCATAACGCCGGGAGAGAAGTAGATGATTTGATTTCTATTGGAACGATTGGATTGATCAAAGCGATCACTTCTTTCGACAGGAGCAAAGGAACCCGTTTGGCCACTTATGCAGCACGATGTATAGAGAATGCAATGCTGACAATGCTGCAATGTTAATCTAAAAAATAAACTTGAACCTCTCTTTCGCTCCATTTCCATATAATCTTCTCAATCGTCGTCCTGAGTAACTTTTGCTTGATCTCAACATCTTCTATTTTATGAAGGAATTTGGGAAATTCGAGAAGACGCTCAACGATAATTTGCAAATCAAATCGATTGATATCCGACAATAGAAATTCTGCTTCATATATGCCATTGAGATCTTTCAATTTCTTTGACTGATTTGCGTTCTCGTTGACTCTTTGCTCTTTTGAATCAATGATTTTATTTTTCTTAAATTTCTCTTCAAATCTTTTTAGATAAAGATAACCCGATTCTTTTGAATAGGGGAGCTGTTCAAATGTTTCCAGAACGAGAGCTTCTATCACATCTCCTCTAATATTCGGTGCATTACAATGTTTTTCGGTAGAAGCACTTTTTTGGCTACATACATAATAATAAAATCGTTTTCCACTTTTTTTACTCTTTTGCCCATATTTGATTCGCATCAATGCACCACATTCACATCTTAGAAGTCCTGTTAATAATCCTCTGCGGCTTTTGTATTTCCAGAAATATTTTCTGTTTTTTTCTAATCGTTCTTGTACGCTTATCCAGTCTTGAGAATTGATAATTCCCTTATGATTGCTCACAACCAATATCCATTCGTGATAGTCGCGGCGTTTATTGGCACAAC
>JAMNXX010000082.1 GCA_023623095.1 Bacillota bacterium
ATAGTACGTGTACAATCAATAAGGGAGAAAATCAAGATCTGATCCAAAAGTTTATAAAGCAAAATACAGAATTTGAAATATCGGATGCAAATGCATTTTTACCTGCGACGATAAAAAATGACAATAAGATGATACAATTGTTTCCAAATGTGCATGGGACAGATGGCTTCTTTATCTGTCGTCTTAAAAAGAAATGACGCATAATTTTATCTACAATGGATAAGGAATGTGGTATAATAAAGTCTGTAAAAAATGAAATGAACTGTCTATATTTACGGGGTGATCATTCGATGGAAATCGGGGTTTGTTCTGATGTTGGGAAAGTAAGGGATATCAATGAAGATGCATATTCAATTCCGGATGATTCATTGAATTTATTTATGGTAGCTGATGGCATGGGCGGACATAATGCAGGAGAAGTGGCAAGCAGTCGAGCAATCAATAGCATACGGGACTTTATGAAAAAACACGTTCGAAAAGATATCCCGCAATCGGAAGAGGAACTATGCCAGTTATTAAAATCAGCCATTCATAAAGCCAATCAGGATATATTTTTAGAATCCCTACGAGATGCAAAATTCCAAGGTATGGGAACAACAATTACTGCGATATTGATTTTGTCAAAGCTATATATTGCTCATATCGGTGACAGCAGAGCATATTTAATACATAATGATCGTATATCTCAGGTGACACAGGATCATTCCTTGGTAGGAGAGTTATTGAGAAACGGAACGATTACTGAAAACGAAGCAAAAGTCCATCCACAGCGAAACATTATTACCCGCGCATTGGGTACCGAGGAAAATATCAATATAGATATTTATGAAATAGATTTTAAGCAGGATGACGTGATCGTATTGTGTACAGATGGATTATCAAATTTTGTTGATCCTGAGGAAATTAAAGATGTGCTACTCCACTGTAACAACGTTCAAGAAGGATGTCAATCCTTAGTAGATTTAGCGAATGAGCGGGGAGGGCATGACAATATTACGGTACTCGCAGTGAAAAATAAATCTCTGAAAATTGGAATCGAGGGAAGAAGATGATAGGAAAGGTATTAGGAAATCGATATGAAATCGTTGAAAAAATAGGTGGGGGAGGCATGGCTTTAGTTTATAAAGCAAAATGCCGCCTCTTAAATAGATTTGTAGCAGTAAAAATATTAAGACCTGAATTTACAAATGATGAAGAATTTGTAAGCAAATTTAAAAGAGAGTCTCAAGCAGCAGCGAGCTTATCTCATCCCAATATCGTAAATATCTATGATGTTGGAAATGATGAGGATGACATTTACTATATTGTGATGGAATATATAAAGGGAAAAACACTGAAGCAGATTATTCGAGAAAAGGGTGCTTTGGAGCCGGAGGCTGCGATCCATATTGCGAAGCAGATCGCCCTTGCATTAGAACATGCCCACAGCAATCATATCGTTCATCGAGATATCAAACCGCATAATATATTGATTACAGAGGATGGAAGAGTAAAAGTTACTGATTTTGGGATTGCGAGAGCTGTTACATCCTCGACTGTTACCAATACAGGAAATGTAATTGGATCCGTACATTATTTTTCTCCAGAACAAGCCCGCGGGGGATATGTAGATAAGAAATCGGATATATATTCCCTTGGGGTAGTTTTATATGAAATGATAACAGGTCAAGTTCCTTTTGACGGAGAGAGCCCAATTTCTATTGCTTTAAAACATATCCATGAATCGGTGCCTTTGCCATCTCATTTGAATAAAGATATACCGAAAGCATTAGAAGACATCGTTCTCAAAGCATTGCAAAAAGATCAAATAAAGCGATATAGCAGCGCAGAAGAAATGATGGAAGACTTAAATCATGCTGCAAAATATCCGATGGATGATTTTGTGGTGATCGAAGACGATGATGACGACAGTCCTACACAGATCATCCCGGCAATTAAAGAAGATTTTGAACCTCAGTCTACTAAAATATTAAAATCAGTCCCAAAGAAATCAGTTCCAAATAAGCCTAAGGCTTCGCAGAAAAACAATAGGCGATTGGTATTGGCAGCGATTGCTGCAGCTTTTGTTTTAGCGTTGGCATTTACTGCAGGATTATTTTATTTTGGCGGTCTATTTTCAGGAGCTGAAAAGGAAGTACCCAATGTTGTAGGAAAATCCCTAGAAGACGCACAGTCCATCCTTACCAATTTAGGATTTAAGGTTGAAGTAGGAAAAGAAGAATATAGTTCAGAATATGAAAAAGGGGAAGTGATCGCCCAAGATCCTCCTGCTGGAACAAAGAGAAAGACGGGATATACTGTTGTATTGACGATTAGCAAAGGCGCAAAAATGGTTGAAGTGCCGAAGCTGGTCAATGAAAATATCAAAGATATTGATTTGCTTTTAGAAGGCACTTCTTTAGAAGGAGGAAATGTGGATTATGAATATAGTTCTTTACCTGTCGGCATCATTATTAGACAGGATCCTGAGCCTTATAAACAAGTACCTGCAGGAACAAAAATCAATCTGGTAGTTAGCCAAGGAGAAGAAATCAAATTGGTTGTGATGCCGAATTTAGTAGGAAAAGATATTCAAGATGTGAAGAAAGAAATGGAGAAATTAGGGTTAAAATTAAACATCACATATAAAGAGGATTCGATTGCAGAGAAAGACACGGTTATTTCCCAAGATATTCGAGCCGGAACAGAAGTGGAAACAAATCGAGTTGTAAATGTCGTTGTGAGTAAGGGGCAAGAAAATATCGGTCAACCCTCTGAAGAAGACGAATTGCCCATGAATTCCGTTTCATTTTCGCTATACTATGATCAGGCAGAACAAGAGGAATTTACTTTAAGCATTGTAAAAATACAAAACGGAATTACAACGGAGATATACCGGAAAGTACACAACAAATCGAAAAGTGGACGAGAAAGGATTACGATTAAGGGAAGAGGGAAAGCCAAAATAGCTATTTACTTTGATGATAAGCATATTAGCACGAAAAACATCGATTTTGAAACGGGGAGGATATATGATTGATGGGATTATCCAGAAGGGGATAGGCGGATTTTATTATGTTCAAACGAAAGATAAAATATATGAATGCAAAGCCAGAGGGAGATTCAGAAAAGAAAAGATCACCCCTTTAGCAGGAGATAAAGTCAAAATTTCAATTGATCCTGTATCCAATCTGGGAATGATCGAAGAGATCCTGCCTAGAGAAACTGAATTAACTCGACCACCGGTGGCAAATGTAAATCAGGCTGTTATCGTATTTGCGATCAAACAGCCTGAACCAAACCTTTCCTTATTGGATAAAATGCTTGCAATGATAGAAAAAGAAGGCTTAGATAGCATCATTTGCGTCAATAAAATTGATTTAGATGAGAATCATGATGCGGATCAAATCAGGTCTATCTATGAATCGGCAGGATATCCTATTATCTATACGAGTACAAAATTATCAATTGGTTTAGAAGAGATCAAGAGCAGGCTAAAAGGAAGAGTCACTGTGCTTGCCGGTCCTTCTGGGGTAGGAAAATCGTCGCTTTTAAATGCGATTCAACCTGGACTTCGATTGAAAACCGGAAAAATAAGCCAAAAGACGAAGAGGGGCAGGCATACGACCAGACATGTAGAGTTGTTAAAGCTTGATATCGGGGGTTGGATCCTAGATACTCCAGGCTTTAGTTCATTAGAATTAGATTCTATTGAAGAGGAAGAAGTGCCCTATCTATTTAAAGAATTTAATCCTTTTTTAGAAGGCTGCAAATTTAATAGCTGTAGACATATTCATGAGCCCGAATGTGCGATTAAAAAGCGTGTGATGGAAGGAAAGATTCATCCGCACCGATATGAAAGTTATATACAGTTCATAGAAGAAATACGCCAGAAAAAAGGGAGGTATTAGATTTGATTAAGATTGCACCCTCTATATTATCTGCTAATTTTGCTTCTCTATTAGAGGACATAAAGAAAATAGAATCTGCAGGTGCGGATTGGCTTCATATTGACGTGATGGATGGACATTTTGTGCCGAATATCACAATCGGTCCTTTGATATTGGAAAGCATAAAGGGGAAAACAAATCTTCCTTTTGATGTCCATTTAATGATAGAAAATCCTGATCGCTATATCGCTGATTTTGTACAAGCTGGAGCCGATAGCATTACCGTACATGTAGAAACTTGTCCTCATATCCATCGAACGATACAAACGATTCGCTCATTTGGAGTGAAGGCAGCGATTGCTTTGAATCCGGCCACATCTTTGAGCACCATCGAATATATGCTGGAAGAAGTCGACATGATTTTATTGATGTCGGTAAACCCTGGGTTTGGAGGGCAAAACTTTATTGCTTCTACGCTGAAAAAAATACGAGAATTACGAAATCAGATCCAAAGCAGAAATTTAGACATAGAGATTCAGGTAGATGGAGGAATTAAATTAGATAATGCGCGTGAAATCGTGGACGCAGGAGCAAGCGTTTTGGTTGCGGGCTCTGCCATTTTTCATTCCAAAGATGTTGAGAATACAGTTCGTTTATTTAAAGAAATAACACAGAAGCAGAAATAGGAGGCTTTTATGAAATGCTTGATCGTTTCGAATGGGACAATAGAAGATTATCGTTGGTTGGAGAATGAAGTAAAAAAACATGATTATATTATATCGGTAGATGGTGGGACCAGGCATTTATATAAAATCCGTCAAATCCCTCATGCAATCGTGGGGGATCTTGATTCTATTTCTGAAGAAATGATTCGATATTATAAAGAAAGAAATGTTGAATTCCATGAATTCCCACCTCAAAAAGATTATACGGATACGGAAATCGCTATTGAACATGCAATTAGTAGGAACGCAGATAAGATAACGATTGTGGGCGGGATTGGAATCAGATTGGATCATACCCTTGCAAATATTGCATTATTGATTCCACTCTTGAACAAAGGAGTAGATGCTCGAATTGTTAATGAATACAATGAAATCATAGTAGTGAATCAAGATATAGAGTTGGAGGGAGAAGTAGGAGAGCTGATATCAATTCTTCCTTGCTGCACAACAGCAGAGGGATTAACCTTGAAGGGCTTTGAATATCCCCTCTACGATGCAAAGATCGATATTGGTTCATCAATTGGGATTAGCAATCGTTTTATTCAGCCGAAAGCTTCTATTTCAATAAAGAAAGGGTATATTTTGGTTATTCGCTCAAAAGAATAAAATTGAGTGCCAAAATTCTAAAATACATATCTGTTTTATGGTTTTTAAAATAATTTTTATCGTTTTGTTCTATGAAACACGCTATTTCAATAAATAGCGTGTTTTTAAGTGTCATAAATAACTTTGCAAGAATAGTATATTTTATAAAGATAATTTGAGATCTCATAGAATATGAATAAAAAATAGATAGGAAGAATGAGAAGTATGAGAAAGATACGATTTTTAAGAAAGATATGTGGAATCATCATAGCGGTAGGAGGAGCGATTATTTTAATCGAGTTTATACCACTATGGGTATGGTACTGCATACTTGGAATTTTATGTGCCCTTTTTTTGTTATTGTTTTTTAGAAAGGTTTAAGAAAGGGGGAAGTCAATTGAGGCGGAAACCGCGAAGGCGATACTGCAGAAAAACCGACAAAAAATGGATAGGACTGATAATACTTCTTTTGGGGATCGCGATTGTAGCTGTAATTACCCTTCCTTACAAAGCTTGGATTGTGATTGTAGGTTGTATGATGATTTATATTGGATATAAATTATTTATGAGCTAGATAAAATTTTAAAAATGATGATATGTTAAAATATAAAAAATAA
>JAMNXX010000064.1 GCA_023623095.1 Bacillota bacterium
AGGACGCTTCAAACCCCATGCACAAATCATCTCCTTTATTCCTACAAAATATGCAGCAGAATTTTTTGTTTGAAATCCTTTTCCCTGTGGTAAGATACAATATAGGCTAGAATGTTAAATAATCATAGAGATAAAAAATGGAGGAACAAAAGATGATTCGTGAAAATTTGATGGCTGAGTTAAATGAACAAATAAAGTTTGAAATTTTTTCTGAAAATCTTTATTTAGCAATGGCCGCTTATTGCGCAGACCAAGACCTCGATGGATTTGCAAACTTTTTCAAAATACAAGCAGAAGAGGAAAAGTTTCATGCAATGAAAATTTTTGATTATATCATCGAAAGAGACGGGAGAGCCCGCATCTCGGCGATTGATGAACCTCAAAACGATTTTGCTTCTATTTTAGATGCTTTTCAAAAGGCTTATGAACATGAACAGTTTGTCACGAAGAGAATTGATACGCTGATGGATTTAGCCATAGAAGAACGAGATCATGCGACCGTTAGCTTTCTCAAATGGTTTGTCGATGAACAAGTAGAAGAAGAATCCCTTTTCAGAGGCCTGATTGCAAAGCTTGAAAGAATAGGAGAGAATAGCGCCGCTTTGCATATGCTCGATGCAGAGCTTGCTCAGAGAACGTTTACTCCAGAGGATGATGCATAATGGAATCTGTCCAGATGGATTTTCTCCATCTGGATTTTTGTTTGGATTTTTATTGTTTCCTTGTAATGCATGAGATCTCTCTTCTACAGAATAAAGCCTATCGCCGACTTTATCCTTATTTCTTTTCCATACCCTCTATTCCTCCCAATTCTGAGGCAGAAAGTCGTCTAGAAAGCAGCATCGTAATCAGGATCGCTACAATAGTTCGCAAAAGCACCAAAAGCCAACCATTTGCTCCAATCACTACAAAAATTAATGTGTCCTCAACAATCCCATGGCAAGTAACCAAAAAGATAACGAGCAAAAGAAGGTCTTTTTTTGTTAGATTCCCCTGCTTCGATGTTTCTATGATAACCCCGGCTCCATAGGATATCCCGAAAAAAATCCCTACGAGCAGCGGAAAGATCGCGTCTTTGGATATCCCTAAAATTCGCGCAAATCCCCACAAAGAATTTGAGATCTTGTCCAGGATTTGATAATCTTTCGCGATTTGCAGAACAACCATCATGGGGATCAGGATGATGGCGATGGTTTTGATCGAGCTCAAGCTTCCCCAAAATGCTTCTTTTATAACAGCTAACAAAGCATCGCACCTACTTTCCCAACCAGCACTCCGAATACGATAGCCAACCCCAACCTTACGCCGCTTGCCATAAAAATATTGATTCCAAGTCTTGTAACGATGGCGGATTCAATAAAAAGAGAATGGCAAAAACCAACCATCACTGCCAGTGTTGTGATTTGCATCGGTGTAAGTGAAATCGCTGCGATCGCTCCAATCGCCGCATATGGATCCAAGAGTATTCCCAGTACAAATACAATAACCGATTCTCCCGGAAGCTCAAACAGTCCCATCAGCGGTTGAAACAAATCCGCAATCCAGCCAATAACAGGAGTATGCTTTAAAATCGTTACGAATATATAAACAGGAACGATAATCTTTGCCAGCATCCACGTTGTTTCAATCCCCTTTTTAATCCCTGTCTTGATCGACTGTAAAAGCATTTCCCTTCCCCTTTCAAAAAGTTTGAAAAATACGCTTCTTTTTATTAAAAGTCAGCGGATCTCACTGTTCTCGGGAAAGGAATGACATCACGAATATTGCTCATCCCAGTGATATACATGATAAGCCTTTCAAATCCCAGCCCAAATCCGGCATGCTTTGTTCCTCCATATTTTCGAAGCTCTAAATACCACCAATAATCTTCTTTGTTTAACGAAAGCTCCTCCATCCGTCTTTCTAATATTTCCAAACGTTCTTCTCTTTGGCTTCCGCCGATAATTTCTCCGATAGCCGGGACCAGCAGATCCATTGCCGCTACTGTCCTTTGGTCATCATTGACTCTCATATAGAATGCTTTGATGTCTTTTGGATAATCCGTTACAAATACCGGCTTTTTAAAAATCTTTTCTGTTAAATATCTTTCGTGCTCTGTCTGCAAATCACATCCCCATTCCACCGGATATTCAAACGAATGCTTCGACTGTTTTAACAGCTCGATGGCTTCCGTATAGGAAACCCTCCCAAAATCTGAGTTTACAACATGTTCCAATCTTTTTAGAAGATCTTGATCGATAAACTGATTGAAAAATTCCATCTCTTCCGGTGCATGATCCATGACATAGGAAATAATATATTTTAGCATGTCTTCTGCCAATTCCATATTGTCTTCCAGATCTGCAAAAGCAATTTCCGGTTCGATCATCCAGAATTCTGCAGCATGTCTGGCTGTATTGGAATTTTCGGCACGGAAAGTAGGTCCAAATGTATAAATATTTCGAAAGGCCAGCGCATACGCTTCTCCTTCCAATTGACCGCTGACTGTCAGATTCGTTTCTTTTCCAAAAAAGTCCTTCGAAAAATCAACTTCTCCCTGTTCATTTCGCGGAATCTTATCCATATCGAGGGTTGTTACGCGAAACATCGCTCCGGCACCTTCTGCATCGCTTCCTGTAATGATGGGCGTATGGACATATACAAATCCTCTTTCCTGAAAAAATTTGTGAATTGCATATGCTGCCAAGGATCGAACACGAAATACTGCAGAAAAGGTATTGCTGCGCGGCCTGAGGTGAGCAATTTCACGTAAAAATTCGAAGCTGTGGCGTTTTTTCTGAAGAGGATAACTCGATTCAGAAGTTCCTTCTACCGTAATCTTCTGAGCTTTTATCTCAAACGGCTGCTTCGCTTGCGGAGTCAGTTCCAATTTTCCTTCTACAATAATCGCTGAACTAATTCCCAATTTCGATATTTCTGCATAATTCTCCAACGTGTCATCAAAAACGATCTGAACATTCTTAAAAAAGCTCCCATCGTTCAATTCTATAAAAGAAACTTTTTTTGAATGTCTGGCCGTTCGGATCCATCCTGCAATCGTCACTGTTTGATTTTCATATTCTGAGGTTCTTTTAAATAATTCTTTTATTAATGTTGCTTTCATGAAATTTTTGCCTCCCTTTCATCAAAAAAGCCCTTCATCTCCTTGCAAGAGGAACGAAAGGTCAGGAATATCTCCGTTTTTCTCTGTTTCCCTAACATAATCTTGTTTCATATGTAATTTTCATCGCTTTGTTAATGCTATTATAATATTTAACAAAATATATGTCAAAACCTTTCAAACAGCTTCCAATAACCTTTATAAATCATTTCCATTCCATTCAAGTTTTATCCGTTTCTTTGTTTCTCATCGCTACCCATCTTCCAAACTGTTTCTTTTATCAGACATCTCTTACTCTCCTGTATATTATCCTTCCGAACAAGCCATTTTATAAAGATCCCTCTATTCTTCATACATAAAAATCGGAAAGTCAGGCAATACTGATCAATGTAAAATGAGGAGGTGTTTTAAAAATGTCAGAACAGAAAAAAGAAAACAATCAAATGAAGATCGGAAATATACTTATCAGAATACTCATGACGATGTTGGTGCTCGCAGTCACTGCCTTTTTAACTCCAAGATTTTCGATATCAGGGATTGTTCCTTTATTGATAGCTGCAATCGTGATTTCTATCTTGGACTACCTGATAGAAAGCTTGACCGGCTTTGATGCGAGTCCTTTTGGCAGGGGAATTACGGGATTTATCGTCTCTGTCATCATTATTTATGCCACAAGCGCTATCGTTCCCGGAGTTACAACGACCCTTTGGGGTGCGATTTTGGCATCCGTAGCAATCGGAATCATCAACATGCTGATTCCGGGAAGAACCGTCTTATAAAAAAATATATTCCGATCTTGGAGGGATTTACTCCCTCCTTTTTATTTTTGTACGGTATAGGAATGGAAGTTAAATCGCCCCTTAAAAAAACAATAGAATTTCCAATCGATGGATTTTCTATTGTTTTTTATAGCTTTTTAATCTAGTTTTTCTTTTCTAGCTGTTTTCGAATAGATGCAGCCGCAGTAGTCCTGCCTATATAGATGATATTTTTTGCTTAATTCAATCGAGCGCTTGTATCCAGCCTTCTTTTTAAAATCTGCATATAGAAAACGAATACCAACATCCTTGGAGATGCGCTCCCCAATCTCATTGATTTTTTGTGCATTTTTGTGAGGACTAATCGATAAAACAGTTGTGAAATAGTCGCAGCCCCACTCTGCTGCTTTTTGTGCTGCTTCTCTCAACCGAAGCTCATAACATTGAAAGCAGCGCTTTCCTCCTTCTCTTTCCGCTTCCAATCCTCTTACCGCTTCTTGAAAATTTTTTTCATCATATTCCCCTTCAATGAATTTTACATTCTGCCCGAACGGAAAGATTTTTAAAAATTCTTTTTGTTCATCCGCCCTCTTTCGATATTCTTCATAAGGCTGAATATTTGGATTGTAATAATACAAGAGGATATCAAAATTTTTTGAAAGATATTCTAAAACATAGCTGCTGCAGGGAGCACAACAACTGTGCAGCAAAAGCTTGGGACGTTCTCCCTTTTTTTTGATTTCTTCTAATTCTTGTTCCAATTTTTTTTGATAATCCATCTTTTCCATTCCTCTTTCTTTTATGGCTTTTCCGTACTGGAATCATCAATCATTTAGCCACACTTAGAAAACCCGCAATTTTTGCAGACAACACATCCATTTTCATGATGCATCGGCATTCCACATTCTTCACATATTTTTCCTTCCTCTATTTGCTTTCGTACATCCGGATGTATAAAATCCATCCGATCCATTGCCATCTCCTCCGCTTCGGGCGCATTTTTCTGATCTCGGTCATATTCTTCTGCCTCAGCCTCTAATTGCAAAGCAATATCCATCACATTGTATTCCCTTCCATTTTCTCCTCTGTTTACCAGCCTTTCCAATGTCCTGGCAATCGCATCCGGACAGGAAAGGACTTTTATCTCTTTATTGCCCTTTGCCCTCTGATTGAGTGTAGAATGGCAGCGAATTCCTTTTAGCTGTTCAATAATGGCTTCCACTTGTACCCCGGAACGAAGGGCAATGGAAATAATCCGGCTCGTTGCTTCGCTCTGGCTGGGGCATCCCCCGGCTCTTCCAAGGTTTGTGATCACTTCGCAAATTCCCTGCTCATCATAGTTGGCTGTAATATAGAGATTGCCGCACCCGATCTTGACCTTTTCTGTCAACCCGGTTGTAATCGCCGGTCTTGGCCTCGGTATGAGACAATGATTGTATGTGGAATCATATTTTTCTCTTTCAAGCGTTCCAATGTTCAGCACCTGCTCTTCCCTGCTGCCATCGCGATAAATCGTGATCCCTTTGCAGCCCTGCTGATACGCTAGTTTAAATACTTCTTCTACTTCTTTTTTGGAAGCCTCATTCCTAAAGTTCACCGTCTTTGAGACGGCATTATCAACATGTTGTTGAAAAGCAGCCTGCATTCGCACATGCCAATAAGGAGAAATATCATGTGCCGTAACAAATATTCTTTTTACATCTTCCGGAATTTCAACGAACTGCTGAATACTTCCGGTTTGAGCAACATCCTCCATCAGTTCCTTTGAATAGAAACCCCTCTCCTTTGCGATCTGCTCGAATAAAGGATGGATTTCCAGGAGTTTTTCTTTATCCATCACATTTCTAAAATAAGAAATGGCAAACAGCGGTTCTACACCGCTGGAAGCTCCGGCAATAATGCTGATCGTTCCTGT
>JAMNXX010000129.1 GCA_023623095.1 Bacillota bacterium
TTGAGGTTCAAATACAGCGCTGAGCGTATGGAGCTTATCGGGGTGATGAATGTTGATGACTTCCGATTCGATTGCTTCTTCGATGCTGAGGGCCCCGAAAAATATTTGGCTGAACCCGTTGATGTTGCAGGAGATATCCGGTGTTTTTTCACCGGCCGGTTTCACAATGCATTTTCCCCCTTGGATCTGAACATCAAAACATTGATGATTCCAAGGCGCATATGGATCATCGATCTGGATTGAAAAATGTGTCCGGATGGATTCCGAGAACCGGCAGCCTTCGAGAGCGTTTTTTACACAGACGACGCGTCCGCACATAAAGGGCCGGATTTGAATGAGATTGACCGGGCCCGGTTCGATCATGTCTTTTAAAAAGAGATATGTTTTATCTTTCAAAGGCGCAGGCCAAGATGCTTTGACGGCCTGCGAGCGGTGATTGGTCATAAATCCAAGGAGGGATTTTTTTGCCCAAAGGTTAATATAGCCGATTTCAATTGCCCTCAAAGCATTATCTTTAAGCAAATAGAGGATGTAGCCCGCCGGCTGGTTCTGTTCATCCCAAAGCAGATAAGCATATCCTCCTGCGCATTCCAAATCTTCTAATATCCATTTCCAGCCTTGCCTTGTCCTTTGAACATATCCGTTGTAGCTCTCCAAAAACTTGCTGTATACTTGCTGAAGCGCTTCGATATCCGCATCATTTTGAGCGTCGACGGGCGTATAATTTCCCATTTTTTTATTTTGTTGACTCAGATTATAAATAGGAACTTCATATACAACTTGGCTGTAGCATAATTCCCAACCATAAGGGCGGTAAAATGTCGTCTCAAAAGGCATCAGAATAGAGATGCTTTGATTTCTAGCATGAATTTCCTCGATGGCCTTGGGCATCAGGATTTGCATGAGCCCTTTGCTTCTGTACGCCGGATCGGTAACGACGCCGACAATATAAGAAGCGGGAAAATCATGATTTCGCACCCTTAGCGTGTAGGGAACGAGCTGCAGATACGATATCAGCCGATCCTCTATAAAAATTCCCAAAGCGTTTTGCGGATCAAAAACTTCATCGAAATACCAAGTATAAAAAGGTTCATCCGTTTCAAATGCATATCCCCATAATTTTTTTGCGCTGGGCAGATCCTTTTCCGTTAAAATTTGGGTTTTCATTTCAACCTCCTAGATCAGCACCGCATCGCATTTTTCAATCATTTTAATCGGGCGATACGAGCTTTTTGCTTTTCTTAAATTTTTTAGCCCCATGTCCTCTTCTCGGTTGATGTAGATGGCATCTTGACAGTCATATTTACAGAATTGCTGATTAATGGCTTGATACAATCCACGAATTTTTGCATTTGCTTTTTCCACATGAACCACGACCGTATCATCGTGAAGCTTTCCTGCTATTGTAAATGCTTCTACCTGATTGTTGATCCGGATAACGCCTCCGCGGTAGCCGGCTTTTTTCATATTGGTCAAGCATTCAAAGATCGCTTCTTCTTCTAATTCGATCAGCTTTGCCTCCAGCGGGGTGTAGCTTTTTTTCTGAAGCAGGCGGCTGTTAAATTCGAGACAGTCTTTGATCAGATCCTCTGTCAAAGAGAGGTATTCAAAAGAAAAGGTGCGCATAAAATAATTCCAATGGTTTTTCTTGCGGTGATATTTGCGCCCTTTTAAGGCAACCAAATCTTCTCTTCTATAAACATAATCAAAATTGTCCCGATCCGGCGTAAAGACAAATTGACCGGGTTTTGCCTCCTCAAAGAAAGGGATCATTTTTATCGGCATCAGTTTGATTTTAAAAGGTCTGTCTACCTCGCGAAACCGATCTTTGAGGATATCGATGGTTTCAGAAAGTTGTTGTGGTTCATAATTTTCCTTTGGAAGGGGCGGGAAAATAAACAGCTCCTGATCGGGTTCCAAATAATTGATTCCGGAAATGCAGAGCATATCATTGATGATTTCATATCGGAAGTGGTTTAAATTTCTCCACATGAAAAGACTTGTGAATGTGAGCCCTGAGGTATCATGACGAAAACCGTTCAAATAGGGTTCTAAAATTGCTTGACTCTCTATTTCAATTTTATTTTGTAACAATAAAGCCATCTCCTTTTGTTTGTATCTTTCATGTGTCAGCAAAACAGCAATGCTCATTTTTTAATACCCTAAACAAATCTATTGTAACCAAAAAAACATATTTTTTTCAAGTTTTGTTAATATTGTATCTTACGAATATACAAAATGTGCAGCTAGTAGTTGGAAGGATTCATGGAAAGCACATCTGGTTCCAATAAAAGATTCGAGAAAAGCAGCTTTTCAAAATTTCTAAAAATCCTACCGCTGTCTACTGGACATCCTGTCCAATATATTTTGTAGGGGCGAGCTCCGCTCGCCCGAGACGAATGTACGGGCGGTCGAATGAACTGCCCCTACCAATGGTCAAGCCATTATCTTTAAGTGATCAAACAACGCTCGGATGCGTTTTCCGTGAATCTTTCGAATAACAACTGCGCATTTTATAAATTTTATACAGCACAAAATGGTTTTTATAGACTCAAAAAATGCTGCAAACAAAATTTGCAGCACTTTTCAAAAACGAAATATGTTTTTAATTCGAAACAATTTCAAACAATTTTAAAATCGAATTAAGTTTTCAAAACGAAATCAAGCACTGATATCTTTTCCACCGAAATTCTTCTCTTTTTCCAATTGTGCAAAATAAGCTTTTGTCTCAGCGACAATCACTGTACTCAATCCCAAAAGGCCAATTAAGTTTGGAATTGCCATCAATGCATTGACGATATCGGCTAGAATCCAAATCAATTCCAATTTGAGAAAAGCGCCGGAGGCGACCAATACGATAAAGATCCAACGGAAAGCAGGAATCCCTTTCACTCCAAACAAATACTCCGTGCAGCGTTCCCCATAGTAATTCCAACCCAAAATCGTTGTAAAAGCAAAGAAGATAAGGCCAATCGTAACGATATACTTGCCAAACGCCGGCAGCCCTGCCTCAAAAGCAGCATTTGTCATCGCCGCTCCTGCCAGATCCGACTTCCAGTATCCTGTTAAAATCAATACCAGACCCGTCATGCTGCATACAATAATCGTATCGAAGAATGTTCCGGTCATGGAGATCAATCCTTGTCGAACACAGGACTTTGTCTTTGCAGCAGCTGCTGCGATCGGAGCACTTCCCAAACCGGATTCATTGGAGAAGACACCGCGGGCGATTCCGTTTCGCATAGCCATCATGACCGTAGCCCCCAAAAATCCTCCCCCTGCTGCGGTAGGAGTAAAGGCGCTTTTTAAAACCAATGCAATTGTCTGAGGGATCAGATCAGCATTCATGATAAGGATAATGAGCGATCCGATTACATAGAATACAGCCATGAAAGGAACGATCCATTCAGACACTCTCGAAATGCTCTTAATTCCTCCCAGTGTTACCAAGGCTACCAATATTGTAATTACAGCAGCAACCAAGATGATCGGGATATTGAATGTAAGGGATACAGCGTCTGTGATCGCATTGACTTGAGGAAATGTGCCGATTCCGAAGAATGCCACACCGATTCCGAAAAGCGCAAATGCTTTTGCGAGCCATTTGATACCCAATCCTCTTTCAATATAATACATCGGCCCTCCTGACATCTGGCCGTTTTCATCCACAACCCTGTATTTAACAGCCAAAAGACCTTCGGCATATTTTGTAGCCATCCCGAAGAATGCTGCAACCCACATCCAGAAAAGGGCCCCTGGGCCTCCCGCTTTAATCGCAGTTGCAACACCGACGATATTTCCTGTGCCGATCGTTGCAGCCAAAGCGGTACACAGAGCAGCAAAACTGGATACATCTCCTTCTCCGTCTTCTTTTTCAAACAAATAGCGAAGAGCCAAAGGGAGTTTAAATACTTGAAGCAGACCCAATCGAATGGTCAAATAAATCCCTGTTCCTACTAAAAGAATCAACAGAGGTGGTCCCCATACCCAAGAATCGATTTTGTCCAGGACTTGAATCAGTTGTTCCATCTTTAATACCTCCCATTTGTTATTGTGTTTTGTTGTTACGTAAAATCGTGAATCGGACAGAAATGGAGATTTTTTATTCTGAAAACAAAAAGCCATTTGAAAATTGTAAAATTTTCCCATTTCATTATCCAATAAAAGCCAAATCAAAATGATTTGGCCTCCAGAATATTGTGTTGAATATGCTTTCAAAGCACAAAAAAATCATACACTCTGTCCTTTTACCTGAGAGTTTGGCCGAAAAAATCGGTTTGCTCCTTCGGTGCTCTTAAAGAGTCTCTCCAGAGGCTCGTCCGATAATGGTCATCTCCCGCATAGGGTACCTGAAAGATTTACTTCTTCGGTGGATCCAAAGATCGCTCTCCCATTATCTTCATCCGAAAATATTTACTTTTCGTGGATATTTTAACACTCAATTGAAATTGGATCAATACCCATCCCAAAAGTCAAAAGATTCTAAACAAAAAGCATCGATACAGCCACCGGCGCCAAAATTTGCTCTAAACATGCCCCCGATTACGATTCATGCACCATTCAGGATTTTTAAACATACAATATAATACATAATATTTTATCTGGAAATGAATTGCATCTGCAGTTCACCCCATAAAACACTTATAGACTGAAGTATGTAGAAGCGATTTGCCCAAAAAGTCAGAGGGAGAAAAGGATTTCAAGGCGGCTGCATATTTTGTCCGGTATATAAATATTTGTGCCAAAAATCAAATAGGGAAAACGAATTGAAAAGGGGGAATTTTTTGTGCTTCAAAAAGAGAAGGAGAAAGAGTGGACGGTGCTGTCCTATTTTGAAGGGGAGGAGCCATTGGAAGAAGTGTTGATCTGGCTGATATTGCTTTTGTTGAAAACAAAATCGCAGGAGGGATGATTGATTGAAGTGTGCAGTCTATGTGCGGGTTTCAACAGAAATGGAAGTACAAAAAACGAGCATTGCACACCAGATAAATTTTTTTGAATCCTATATTCAAAAAAAGGGATGGCAGCTATACCGAATTTACAAAGACATTGAAAGCGGTAGAAGCATAAAAAACAGGAATGGATTGCAGGAACTTTTAAAAGATGCAAAGGGATTGAAGTTCGATGCCGTTTTAACGAAGAGCATTTCCCGTTTTGCCAGGAATACGCTGGAAGGACTTTCTATGATCCGGGATTTTAAATACCAAGGAATTCGGTTCATCTCCATCGAGGATGGATTCGATTCAGAGGAATACGATGAATTCATGTTGACATTGTTTTTATCTCTGGCGCAGAAGGAAAGCGAAAAAATCAGCGAGCGAGTTCGGTTTGGAAAATGGTGTCGTGCAAAAATGGGGATCTATAATGGAAGCCTTCCGCCTTACGGTTATCGAAAAGGACCTGAAAACAAATTGATTCCGGCGGATGATGCATCGGTTTATGTCGTCCGGAAGATATTCAAAATGTACATCGAAGGAAATGGATTTTATAAAATTGCGCAGGAATTGAATCGATGCGGATACCCTACGCCAAGCCAGACAGCAGGGAAACGCAACAGCAGCCCCGTATGGCATCAGAGTACCATCCGCAACATCTTGACCAATCCCGTCTATATCGGAAATCTCGTCCAAAATAAAACGGAAGTTCAGAATAGCGGAAAGGGACAAAGGAAAAAAAATGACGAATCCCATTGGATCTATGCAGAGGCATCCCATCCTGGAATTATCGATGTGCAGATTTTTGAAGAAGTGCAGAAGCTGATT
>JAMNXX010000104.1 GCA_023623095.1 Bacillota bacterium
AGGATACGGAAGGGATATCGTCTATGATTCTTTTTTAAGGAATATGAGGTTGAGCATAGAGAAAGGAAAACTACTGGATCCCTGGTCGCCTCAGAAGATTGTCGACAACAAAAGTTTGGCAGAGTTATTCTATGAAGCGGGAAATAAAGAGAGACAGGGGTATTTTCTAAAAGAATCGGAGCGATTCTCTATCGGTAAAAATGATTTTGTGGATCTAAAGTATACGTTGTCTATGGATTATGAGAATTCCGGAAACGAACTCCAGGGCATCAAGGCGAATCTGTCTCTTTTGATCAATGCAAATGAAAAAGCGGAAGAGCCGGTTCCTACAGAGCCTACAGAACCATCGGGACCTTCAAAAGGAAAAGGCACAAGTACATCGAAGAAAGCGTCTATTCCGGATGCTTCTGACCACTGGGCCCACGATTGTATCAAGACATTGCTAGAGCATGGCGTCATTTCCGGATATCCTGACGGAACCATCCGACCGGATAATCCGATCAGCAGGGCAGAGACGGCTGTTTTAATAAGAAATGCATTAAAATTGGCGTCAGCAGGACAGGACGCTCTGCACTATCGAGATGCGCTGCCTTCATGGGCAAGAGATTCGATTCAAGCGACTTCGGCGAAAAAAATATTTGTAGGGTATCCTGATCAGACATTTAGAGCCGATCGAAATATTACTCGGGAAGAAATGACAGTTGTTTTAATCAAAGCTTTCAACAGAAAATTAGAAGGAGATATTTCGATTCCGTTCCTCGATCGGGATCAGATCGGGAAATGGGCGGAAGAATTTGTAAAGACCGCGGTACAGCAAGAAATTATCGTAGGCTATCCTGATAATACGTTTAAGCCGAAGAATGCCATTACACGGGCAGAGGCATTTACCATCATTTGTAAGCTGATGGGATGGCATCCGGAGCATCAATCAAATTGATAAAACAAAAAGGCTGGGATGAGAAGAAGTGTACCTTTAGGGAAAAATGTTGGTTATTTTCACTGCTGTAGGTGCATATCCTGCTGACCAGCCTTTTTTATTTTTTGAAAAAATTGTTGAAAATCGGTATTTTAGAAAAATACAGAGGGTTTATTTGTATTTGCTCTTTTTATAAAATTTTCCTTCGCGCTTTCGATGAGATGCAGAACGAGAACCGGAAGGCTTCTTCGGTTTGCTGCGTGATTTTTTGCTTCTCAACGGAGCTTCTGCGGTAATATTTACAGGCGTCATATCCGGCTCTTTTGTCAATAATTTTAAAGCGGCGGACAACAGGGAAACAGAATCGGTTTCTTCTAACAATTCTTCTGCCAGCTTTTTGTATGGATGTGTATCTTCTTTTCCTACGGTTTGCAATAATTTTTCCATCGCGATATGCTGTTGCCCTCTCATCGCTTCAATGAGCGTAGGAACGGGCTTGCGTACGATCTTTCGTTTGATCAATTGCTCAATCAATTTGAGATGTTCGATCTCTCTAGGCGTAACAAATGTTGTTGCGATGCCGGATTGCCCTGCACGGCCTGTTCGGCCGACCCGATGCACATAGCTTTCCGGATCTTGAGGGATATCAAAATTATAGACATGGGTGACTCCCGGAATATCCAATCCCCTTGCTGCCACATCCGTAGCGACTAATATCTCGGTAGTGCCTTCTCTGAAATGGCGCAGTACGCTATCCCGCTTTGCTTGTGTTAAATCCCCGTGGATTCCTTCAGCGGAATACCCTCGGATGCTCAAGGCTTCTGATAGTTCATCCACCCTCCTTTTTGTTCTTCCAAAGATGATGGCCAGGTTTGGAGAATCGATATCGAGCAGCCGGCAGAGCACATCAAATTTTTGTTTTTCCGGAACTTCCATATAAACTTGTTCTGTATCGGGGACGGTGACTTCTTTTGCTTTAATGGAAATCATCACCGGATTTTTCATAAATTGCTGCGCGAGATTTTGAATCGGTTTTGGCATCGTCGCTGAAAAGAGTAGCGTTTGACGTTCATTGGGAACTTCGCGCAGGATGGTTTCGATATCTTCAATAAACCCCATATTCAACATTTCATCTGCCTCATCCAGCGTGACGATTTTTATTTGATGAAGGCGTATCGTTCTTCTTTGTATATGATCCAGCAATCGTCCCGGAGTGGCTACGATGATCTTGGGTCTGTTTTTAAGGGCGCGAATTTGAACGCGGATGTCCTGTCCGCCATAGATAGGCAGTGCTCGGATGCCTTTGAATTGCCCTATTTTATTTAATTCTTCGGCCACTTGTATCGCAAGTTCCCTTGTGGGGGTGATGACCAGAGATTGGATGGTTTCATCCTCCGGATCCATTTTTTCTATGAGCGGTATTCCAAAAGCCGCTGTTTTTCCGGTACCTGTTTGTGCTTGGCCGATTACATCCCTTTCTTGCATGGCGAGGGGAATCGTTTGTTCTTGAATGGGAGTCATTTCTTCAAAACCCATCTTAGAGACAGCCCGGAGGATCGGTTGACTCAATCCGATTTCACAGAAAGTTGTCATAAATATTCATTCTCCTTTTGTACGTTTGTATTTTATAGGTGACGGCTTGTTTTGATTGGAACGCAATTTTTTATGGTTTATTTTTGCCGTCTCAAAAATAGTTTTTAAAATGAATTCATGCTTTATTTAGGATTTGCGCATTTTAATATTTTATGATCCTTTTTTAGGTTCAGATAAAAAAGCATTTCCTGTCAATTAGAAATGCTATTGTTTTCATTATGTTTCAGAACCCGCATGCTTTATATAAAAATTTTTACATAAAATAGCATTGCATATGAAAACAATCATATCATAGGCGAAGGTTTGATTGCAAGAAGTTTGTTTTTTGCCTCTAAGTTATTGTATAATAAGGTATATTTGCAAAGATAGGATAAAAAATATAGAAAAGGAGAGAGACGATGACGGAGAAAATTCGAATGGAAGTTCCATTGGTTGAAATGGACGGCGATGAAATGACGAGAGTGATCTGGAAACAGATCAAGGATATTCTTTTGATGCCATATATTGATTTAAAGACGGTATATTACGATCTGGGGCTTAAAAAAAGAGATGAAACGGATGATCAAATTACCGTAGAAGCTGCAGAGGCTACAAAAAAATACGGGGTAGCGGTAAAATGTGCGACCATTACGCCAAATGCGCAGCGCGTTGAAGAATATGGTTTAAAACAAATGTGGAAAAGTCCAAATGCTACGATTCGGGCGATTTTAGACGGTACGGTATTTCGTACGCCCATTATCGTTAAAAATATTAAACCCTTTGTAAGGACATGGGAAAAACCGATCACGATCGCAAGGCATGCTTATGGCGATATTTATAAAAATGTGGAGATGCGGATTCAGACAAAGGGAAAGGCAGAGATTGTATTCACATCAGAAAATGGAGAGGTGACAAAAGAAGTCATCCATGATTTTGATGGTGCGGGTATACTGATGGGAATGCACAATCTGGACAAATCCATCGAAAGCTTTGCGAGATCCTGCATGAATTATGCGCTGGCTTTGAAACAGGATCTGTGGTTTTCTACCAAGGACACGATTTCCAAAAAATACGATCATACTTTTAAAGATATATTTGAGCAAATTTATGAAAAAGAGTATAAAGAAAAATTTGAGGCTTCCGGCATCGAATATTTCTATACATTGATCGATGATGCGGTGGCAAGAGTGATTCGAAGCGCCGGCGGCATGATCTGGGCATGCAAAAATTACGATGGAGATGTGATGTCCGACATGGTTGCAACGGCTTTTGGCAGCCTGGCGATGATGACATCGGTATTGGTTTCACCGGAAGGATATTATGAATATGAGGCGGCCCATGGAACGGTGACAAGACATTACTATCGGCACCTAAAAGGAGAAGAAACATCAACCAATCCCACAGCTACTTTATTTGCCTGGACAGGCGCTTTGAAAAAAAGAGGCGAATTAGATGGAATTCAGGAGTTGGTGGATTTTGCTGAGAAACTTGAAAACGCAACTATCCAGACAATCGAAGCGGGGATCATGACGAAGGATTTGGCAGCCCTTGCGGAAGGCGAAAAGAAGATCGTCAATACGAAAGTATTTTTAGAAGAGATCAACAGCCGCCTTTTAAAAGCGTTAGAATAGATGATTGATAGAAAAAAGGGTTTAAACAAACGGCTGTTTTTTGATACGATAGAAAAAGATGCGGAGCATTTGGTATATTTACAAAACGATCGAATGCTCCGTAAAAATAATCGAATATGGAAGGAAAAGCTTTCTCCTTCTAGAAATAGAAGATGGAAGCTTTTTCTTATAAAATAATCTGTACGGGAAGGTTTTTAACAATCGTTTTAAGGGTATATTTATAAAAATAGGTGAATCCAAAAAGGATAAGTCGAATAAATATTGTAAGAGATGAGGAACCTGATTGAATGAAAGGAGTGTGAGAGCGGTGGAAATATTGAATTGGATTTGGTCGATTTTACTGATTGCTTTTTTCACAAGATTGATTTATGTATTCAAGGCGGCACAGAGATATAAAAAGGAATTAGAAGAGATAGAGAATGAAAGAAACAGGATGAGAGAAGAAGCACAAAAGAAAATCCAACCCATTGAAATGGTTCGAGACGCGCTCTCCGGTGCGTATATCCCAAAACATCAGGCATATCAAGCGGTCATCGATGGCAAAGTTTATTTTTTTGTGAGTTGGGAAAATCGGCAGTTATTTATAGAAAATGTAAAAAAATCTTAAATCCCGATACACTGGCTTAGCTAAATGAGAAAGTCAGGCGAGGAGGCAGTATCGATGAAAAAGAACCGACTTGTGAAACCTATTGTAAAATGGGTAGGAGGAAAAAGGCAGCTTCTGCCGGAGATAGAGAAGCATATACCGGATACCATTTCTACCTACTACGAGCCTTTTTTAGGCGGTGGTGCAGTGCTATTTCATTTGCAGCCGCCAAAGGCTGTGGTCAATGATATCAATGAAGAACTTATCAACCTCTATCGGGTGATTAAAGATAATGTTGATGCGCTTATAGAAGAGTTGAAAAAGTACCGGAATGAAGCGGATTATTTTTATGAGATCAGAGAACTGGATAGAGACAAACAAAGATATTCTCAAATGACCCCTGTTGAGAAAGCGGCCAGAATTCTTTACTTAAACAAAACCTGCTACAATGGCTTATTTCGAGTAAATGCACAGGGGTATTTTAATGTTCCTTTTGGGAGATATAAAAATCCGGATATTGTTAATGAAATCACTTTAAGAGCGGTAAGCGATTATTTCAATCAGGCACAGGTGATTTTCAAAAGCTGCGATTTTGAAACTGCACTCAAAGGGATCAGAAAGGGCAGTTTCGTATATTTTGATCCGCCCTATGATCCGATCAGCGATACAAGCAGTTTTACGGGATATGGAAAAGACGGCTTTCATCGAAATGAACAAAAAAGACTAAAGAGGTTATGCGATAAGTTGAATCAAAGAGGGATACGCTTCCTGCTTTCAAATTCAAAGACGGACTTCATCCTGGAACTGTATAAAGAATACAAGATAGAAATTGTTCAGGCCAAGAGGACAGTGAATTCGAGAGGGGATAGAAGGGGGGCAGTGGAGGAGGTGCTGGTGAAAAATTATGAATGATTTTCTTAAAGAAGAAAAGTACAGGCAGGAGAGAAAGGTTCTAAGGAAATTGCTGCAGAAGCGGTATTTAAAAATGGTCTTAAAGTATCTCAGACTGTTATCGATGAAAAAGTGGTTAAAGAGCCCGTAACTCGC
>JAMNXX010000327.1 GCA_023623095.1 Bacillota bacterium
CGTTGCGGATAAAAATTTTGGATGTGGTTCTTCCAGAGAGCATGCGCCGATAGCCATCAAAGCATCAGGGGTTTCTTGTGTGATTGCAAGTACTTTTGCGAGAATTTTTTATCGAAATGCGTTTAATATCGGACTTCCTATTTTAGAATGTGAAGAAGCGGTAAAAGGCATTGATGCAGGAGATGAAGTGGAAGTTGATTTCACCACAGGGGTGATCACCAATCTTACAAAGAATTGCTCCTATCAGGCAGAGCCTTTCCCGGAGTTTATCCAGTCGATCATCAATGCAGACGGGCTTGTGAATTATGTACGCAACAAGAAGTGAATTTATAGATAAGAATAGAGCAAGAAGATATATTTTTGGTTAACAATATACGTGACAAGAAATAGATGTCGTATTTTACGAAAAAATGTTTCTCGTGAAACATTTCCTTATTTCACTTTCTGAATCAGAATAGGAGGAGTCATCAATGAATTTTAATATAGCCGTTATTCCAGGGGATGGCATTGGCCCGGAAATTGTGGAACAAACAAAATATGTTTTAGAAAAAGTAGGCGATGTATACGGACACAAATTTCAATTTACGGAGGTTTTAGCGGGAGGCTGTGCGATCGACAAAATGGGAGAAGCTTTGCCTGCAGAGACGCTGGAGGTCTGTAAAAAAAGCGATGCGGTTTTACTCGGCGCCGTAGGAGGATATAAATGGGATAACCTTCCGGGAAATCAGAGGCCGGAGCAGGCTTTGCTCGGACTAAGGAAAGGATTGGGATTGTATGCCAATTTGCGTCCTGCGATCCTCTTTGATGATCTGAAGGATGCCTGCCCCCTCAAGCCCGAGATTATCGGAGATGGGTTGGATATTTGTGTGGTGCGGGAGCTAACCGGTGGAATTTATTTTGGAGAAAAAGGATTCAAAGAAACGGAGCTTGGGAAAGCTGCTTATGATGTTGAAATCTACAGCGAGGGAGAAGTAGAACGCATTGCAAGGCGCGCCTTTGAAATTGCAAGAAAGAGAAATAAAAAAGTGACCAGTGTGGATAAAGCGAATATTTTAGAAAGTTCAAGATTATGGAGATCCGTAGTAGAAAAGGTTGCGAAAGAATATCCGGATGTGTCCCTTAACCATATGTATGTAGACAATGCATCGATGCAGCTGGTTCGAAACCCAAAACAATTTGATGTGATCGTGACCAGCAATATGTTTGGTGATATTTTGTCAGATGAAGCGAGCATGATCACCGGATCCATCGGAATGCTCCCTTCTGCCAGCTTAGGTGAAGACAATATAGGTCTGTATGAGCCCGTGCATGGCTCTGCTCCCGATATTGCAGGGCAAGATAAAGCAAATCCAATTGCGACGATTTTATCTGCTGCCATGATGCTTCGGTATACATTTGATTTGGAAGAAGAGGCAGATGCAGTTGAAAATGCAGTCAAGAAGGTATTGAGTCAAAATTACCGAACAGAAGATATCATGAGTGAAGGAATGATTTTGGTAGGCGGAAAGAAGATGGGAGAATTGATCCGAGAACAAATCAGCTAACAGAGTTTTCTGTTAGCTGTTTTTTTAAAAAAATATCCATCTTGTCTGGGATTTCCATGGGAAATATTCAAATTTTAGAATAAAATCTCTATAAATACAGATACTAAAATAAATATATGGAAAGGATATTTCTATAAAAGTTAGCGGAAGAAATAAAATCTAGGTGAAAGCAACAAAAGCGACTCCAGGTTTTGTAAGTGCTGAAGTAGAAATCGACGCAGGATGTGAGATCAAAATCGTTGGATTGATTACAAAATAATTTTTTGAGGATTTAAAGATACAAGTAGGCGACGAATTCACAGCATTCATGAAAGCGACATCGGTTATGTTTATGAAGGAAGAAAAATAATTTTTAAAAATTTTAAAAAATTTGGTTGACTTTTTTGATCAGATAGAATAGAATAACTAACAAAACATTTAGGAAATAATAGGTGATTGTGATGAATGGTCATTGGAGAAAGAGTTTACAAGTGAACAACTTTTATTTTGGCTTTAGCTGGGGCTTTTACTTTAGCGCTGGCTATTTTGCATGCCAAAAAAAGAATAAGTTGTTTCCGCTCTTTCTAAGAAAAGACCACCAATGCATAATGCTATCGATATAATTTTTATACGATTCCAAGGGATGAAAATCGATAGGGAAAAGTATAAAATCAAGGAGACTCTTCTTAGAAAGAAGTCTCCTTTTTATTTCGTATAAAAAAGTATTATTCCATTCAATATAGTGAATCATTTTATTGATGTTTTCCATTTTTGTTATGCATAACAAATTTTTAATCGATCTTCCTGCAGGAGATCAGGTTTTTCATTTGCGCAAAGAAAAATTAAAAGAGAATTGGGCCCAATCAGATTCTAATTTTAATCAATGAGGAGGGTTTATCATGGTTATCGTTATGAAGCCAAGAGCTTCTGAAGAAGCGATTATGGAAATGAAAAATAGATTGCAAAATTCAGGATGCAAAGTTCATCTATCAAAAGGAGAAACCCATTGTGTACTGGGGCTGGTGGGAGATACGAGTCATATCGACATCAGCCGGATTGAAGCCAATGAACATGTTGATAAGGTACTTCGGGTACAGTCGCCCTTTAAGTTAGCAAGCCGTGCATTCCATCCGGATGATACGGTGATCCAAGTAAATGGAGTTAAAATCGGAGGAGAGAAAAAAGTTGTCATTGCAGGGCCTTGTGCTGTAGAAAGCGAGGAACAGCTTTTGCAGATTGCTCACAGCGTAAAAGAAAGCGGTGCCAGTTTATTAAGAGGAGGGGCATTCAAGCCTAGGACTTCTCCCTACAGTTTCCAAGGTCTTGGAGAAGAGGGTCTAAAACTTTTAAGAAAAGCAAAAGAGCAGACCCATCTACCCATCGTAACAGAGGCGATGTGTATCGAAACATTTGATTTAGTCGATCAGTATGCAGATATCATCCAGATCGGAGCACGGAATATGCAAAATTTCTCTCTGTTAAAAAAGGCAGGAAAGACGAATAAACCGATTTTATTAAAAAGAGGATTATCTGCAACGATAGAAGAACTTTTGATGGCTGCGGAGTATATCATGTCCGAAGGAAATCCAAATGTCATTTTATGCGAGAGAGGGATTCGAACATTTGAAAAATACACTCGAAACACATTGGATTTAAGTGCGATTCCCGTTATCAAAGAATTAAGCCATTTACCCGTTATTGTTGATCCGAGCCATGCTACGGGCAAATGGTCTATGGTAGAGCCACTTTCAAAAGCAGCAATTGTGGCCGGTGCAGATGGTTTGATTATTGAGGTGCACCATCAGCCTGAAGTGGCCCTTTCCGATGGGGCACAATCTTTAAAACCGGAGAAATTTGCAAAACTCATGCAAGACTTAAACGGATTGATGAAATATATATAAGGAGCGAATCAAATGGATGACTTTCATCGAATTGCAGTGATTGGAATGGGATTAATAGGAGGATCTTTGGCTTTAGCATTAAAGCATTTCGGTTGTCAGAGCGAAATCATCGGGAGCGATAAAAATAAAGAAGCGCTAGAGGAAGCGATCCGATTGGGTGCCATCGATTTTGCAACCGTAGATAGCAAAGAGGCGGTTTTGGATGCGGATCTGGTCATCATTGCTGTTTCTGTCGGGCAGTATGAAGAAATTTTTCAAGAAATCAGCCCTTTTCTTAAAAAAGGAGCTTTGGTTACAGATGTAGGGAGCGTGAAGGGGCATATTATCGAGTTGGCTTCTCGATATTTGCCCCGGCACGTTGAATTTTTAGGAGGGCATCCAATGGCCGGTTCTGAAAAGGAAGGAATTCATGCGGCATCTCCCTATTTATATGAAAATGCTTATTATTTTTTAACGCCTACGGATCAAAATTCAGATGCAGCTTGTTTGAAACTGGAATCCCTTATCCGATCCTTGGGTGCATATCCTATTCGAATCGATGCTTGGAAGCATGATCAGATCGTTGCGAAAATTAGCCATATTCCACATCTTTCTGCAGTGGCGCTTGTCAATTTATTGGAACAAAGCCGCGGGCTTTCTTATCTGCCTTTTGTCGGTGGAGGATTTCGGGATACAACCCGGATTGCTTCCGGAAACCCGTACTTGTGGAGAGATATTCTGCTTTTCAATAAAAAAGAAATCATCCATGAAATTCGTTTGATGCAGAATATATTGGAAGAATTTTGTTTTCTTTTGGAGGAAGAAAAGGATCAAGAAATTTTACAAATATTAAAACAGGCAAAAGAAATACGGGATCAAATCCCACTGCGATTCAAAGACGGGATCCCTCCAATTTATGAAATCATTGTAACGGCAGCAGACCGACCTGGAACATTGGCAGAAATAACGCGCATTTTAGGGGAAAAAGGAGTGAACATCAAAGAAATTGAAATCCTGCACTCTCGAGAATATCAAGAAGGAGCAATTCGGTTGGGGTTTGAATCGAAAGAAGAAGAAAAGAAAGCAAATTCACTGCTTGCACAGGCAGGATATTTTGTGGCAAATGCAGGCAAATAGGTTTTGAACCATCTTTTTTATTAAAGGGAGGCAATTTATGTACGTTTTGCATATCGATGTCACAGACAGGAAATATCCAATTTATATTCAAAGAGGAATTCTTTCCGATTTGGGAAAGCGGATTCCAAAAACATATTCAAAGCAAAAAATAGCCGTGATTACCGATGATCTTTTAAAAGAAATATATGGGGATCAGATCGAAAAGAGCTTGCAAGAAGCAGGTTTTTTGACCAAAATTCTGTCGATCGAGCCGGGAGAAAGAAGCAAATCCTTAGAAACAGCAGCATTTCTTTATGATGAATTGCTGGATTTTGGAATCAATCGAGAGGACCGGATCCTTACATTTGGAGGAGGCGTCGTAGGGGACTTGGGAGGATTTGTAGCCTCTACATTTTTGAGAGGGATTCCCTTTATACAATTTCCTACCACATTATTGGCTCAGGTAGACAGCAGCATCGGCGGGAAAATGGCCGTAAATTTAAAACAGGGAAAAAATCTTGTAGGGAGCTTTTATCACCCGCAGTTGGTATTGATTGACCCGGATCTGCTTCAAACCCTAGACAAAAAATATTTTCGCGATGGACTTGCGGAAGTCATTAAATATGGAGCGATTCGCGATGAAGATTTATTTTTTCGTTTGCTGGATCGGTATGATAGCGAAGAGGATTTGCTTTCCGATATGGAATTCATCATCTATCGCTGCTGTGGGATTAAAAAAGAGATCGTAGAAAAAGATGAAAGGGATAAAGGCGAACGGATGCTTTTGAATTTCGGTCATACGATTGGCCATGGAATCGAAAGAGCATTTCATTATGAAAGATATACCCACGGAGAGGCCGTTGCGATCGGGATGCATGAAATCACAAAAAGAAGTGAAAGGATGGGCGAAACGAAGCCTGGAACATCAGAGGAAATTCGAAAGATTTTGATCAAATACCGGCTTCCTTATCAAATACCTGATTTGGATAAAAAGGAATTTCTGAAACATATTCAGCATGATAAAAAAGCATTGGGAGAAGAAATGCATGTGGTACTGCTTGAAGAAATTGGAAAAGGATATATTCAACCCATTAAAAGAGAAGCCATTCAAAAGTATGTGATGGATTAATGTTGGAATCA
>JAMNXX010000001.1 GCA_023623095.1 Bacillota bacterium
GTTCGCAATAAAAGCCGACCCAGGATTTCTGATTGGCCATTGACAGGAAAACCGTTAAAAGATGTTGCCGCCCTGGTTAAATCATGGAATTTTATCGAGGCCAGCATCGGCATGGCAGCTATCAATGCCTACTATAATCACTACGAAAAGCTGAAAAATAAACAGCAAATACAGTTGGATATCGATGCATTTGAACGCTATCGACCTCTTGTCAAAGGAAAAAAAGTCGCTGTGATCGGCCATTTTGAATCCGCTGTTACTTTATATTCCGATTTTTGCCGGCTTTCCATCATAGAAAAGGAGCCAAGGGATGGGGATTACCCGGATTCTGCTTCGGAATATTTGCTTCCTGAGCAAGATTTTGTCTTTATCACCGGAATGACATTCACCAATAAAACGCTGCCCCGTCTTCTTGAACTCTCAAAAAATGCTCGCATTATTTTGCTTGGCCCCAGCGTTCCCTTCGCACCCGTGCTCTTTGATTTTGGAGTGGAAGCCCTTTCGGGTTTTTGCGTAACAGATGGCGATTCTTGTTTGAATGCAATACAAAACGGTGAAATTCATATTTACGATTATGGAAAAAAGATTACATGGTACAGGACGCATCAATTGTAAATTCACGATTCTTTGCCATGGCATCGCCGGAGGGGCATTCGATTCACAAAAAAATTTCAGTTCAGATGCACAATAGTAGAAATTACCGCGATTAATTTTTTAAGAATATCAAAAAAATATGGATATAGGACAAAAAGCAAATATTTGGAGGAGACAATGATGGCAAAAAATAAATACAAAGAAAAGCGTATGGAAATGCCGGTTGAAAATCACGACAGTGCAGCATGGGCAAATACCAGCAAGCTTAAACCTGTATCGAAAGTGAACATCCCCGATACCGTACAGGTTCGAAATGCAAAAGAATATGTGGACACAAATCAAAAATAATCATATCAGTGCATATAGCTCACCTCTGCCAACCATCTAGCATACCAATGATGCCTGAATCGCTGTTTTGCAACAATATAATGATAAAGGAAGGCTGTCCAGCCGAAAATGGAACGCCTTCCTTTTTGGATCATCTTAAACTAAAGCAATTCATGTTCAGCCAACTTCTTGTACCGCTGATATCTTTCCTGTGCATGCTGTTCAGCAAGCGCAAACATCTTGTCCGCAATATCCGGAAATACATTCATGAGCTGGGAATAGCGTACCTCACCATGGATGAAATCTTTAAAGTCACCCGCAGGCGCTTTCGAATCGAGAATAAACGGGTTTTTCCCTTCCTTTCTCAGGTCCGGATTAAATCGATAAAGGTGCCAATATCCGGATTCAACCGCTTTTTTCTCTTCCATGATGCTTGTTCCCATCCCTGTCTTAATCCCATGGTTTACACATGGAGAATATGCAATAATCAGCGAGGGTCCTTTGTATCGCTCCGCTTCTACAATTGCTTTTATGGTCTGATTCATATCTGCTCCCATGGCGATCTGTGCTACATAAATATAACCGTATGTCATCGCAATGAGCCCCAGATCTTTCTTTCTGATTTTCTTCCCGGCTGCTGCCAATTTTGCAACGCTGGCAGTAGGTGTCGATTTTGAACATTGCCCGCCTGTGTTTGAATAGACTTCGGTATCCATGACAAATAGGTTGATATCATCACCCATCGCCAAAACATGATCCAGACCGCCAAAATCGATATCATAAGCCCAACCGTCTCCACCAATTGCCCAGAAAGATCGTTTCACGAGATAATCCTTCTTTTTAAGGATTTCTTCGATGATTTTATTTCCTCTGTAATCGCCATTTTTAATAACTTCCACTATCCTCTTTGAAGCCTTCTTTGACGCTTCTCCATCATCCATCCCATCGAGCCAATCCTGAAAAGCAGCTTTGATATCAGAATCGATCCCCGAGTGGATAGCTTCCTTCATCAGCTCAGCAATTTTTTCCCGTATCTGCTTCGCCCCCAGATACAGTCCGTATCCAAATTCAGCAGCATCTTCAAACAACGGATTGATCCATGCAGGCCCCTTTCCTTCCGCATTCGTCGTATAAGCGATAGAAGGGGCATAAGCTCCCCATATGGATGAGCAGCCCGTTGCATTGGATATGACCATCCTGTCTCCAAAAAGCTGCGTTAAAAGCTTGATATAAGGCGTTTCTCCGCAGCCGGGACATGCACCGCTAAATTCAAGAAGAGGCCTTACAAATTGACTTCCTTTCAGGGTCTTTGGATCCATCCGATCCTCTTTTGCAGTCACCGTCATAGCAAATTCCCAGTTTTCGGATTCCATTTGGATCTCTTCTTCTGCAGGTTTCATAATTAACGCTTTTCCTTTTGCCGGACAAATATCCGCGCAATTGCCGCAGCCGGTGCAATCCAGCGGAGAAACCTGAATGCGGTAATAAAGGTTTTCCAGTCCTTTTCCAATGGCTTTCTTTGTCTTGAATGTATCCGGTTTGCGTTTGTTTTCCTCCTCATCTAAAAGGAAAGGCCTTATCGTTGCATGAGGGCAAATATAGGAACATTGGTTGCACTGTATGCATTTATCGATTTGCCACTCTGGAATCATCGGTGCGATCCCACGCTTCTCATAAGCAGTTGTCCCAAGGGGATAGGTACCATCCTCCATCCCTACAAATGTGCTGACAGGCAATTCATCTCCTTCATGCCTTGCCATCGGTCTCTGAATGTTTTTTACAAAATCAGGTTCTTCCTTGACAGGCATCTCTTCTTCCTGTGCTTCCGCCCAAGAGGAAGGCACTTCCACTTTGATGAGGGCTCCTACCGCTTTATCCACAGCCGCTTTGTTTATTTCAACGATCTCCTGTCCCTTTTTGCCGTACATTTCTTCAATTGCATTTTTTAGGTAGTTCAAAGCTTCTTCAAAGGGAATGACATTTGCCAATTTGAAGAAAACCGCCTGCATGACCATATTGATCCGATTTCCAAGTCCGACCTCTGAAGCGATTGCCATGGCATCAATGATATAAAATTGGATTTGATTCTGTGCAATGTACCTTTTGATGGAGGCAGGAAGTTTTTCATCCAACTCATCCATTTCCCAAGGGCAATTCAGTACAAATGTCCCGCCTTTCTTAAGCCCCTTGAGAAGATCGTATTGATATAAGAATGCTTTGTTGTGGCATGCTACATAATCTGCATCGTAGACAAGATAGGATGAGCGCAATGGTTTCTTGCCAAACCGCAGATGAGAGATTGTCGTTCCTCCGGATTTTTTACTATCATAAGAAAAATATCCTTGTACATATAGATCCGTATTGTCGCCAATGATCTGGATGGCCGTTTTGTTTGCCCCAACGGTCCCATCCGAACCGAGTCCCCATATCTTGCAGCTGATCGTACCCTCCGGCGTCGTATCGATCATCTCTTCCTCAGGCAGGGAAGTATATGTTACATCATCCACAATTCCGATGGTAAACCGATCTTTTGGCTGATCCGTTTTTAAATGATTGAACACGGACAAAATCTGCGATGGTCTGGTATCCTTCGATGAAAGCCCGTATCTTCCGCCAATGATCAGGATACCATCCTTTTTATCCTTGAAAGCTTTCACAACATCCAGATACAAAGGCTCTCCGGGAGCACCCGGCTCCTTTGTTCTGTCCAATACGGCTATTTTTTTTACGGTTTTAGGAATCACATCAAGCAGATGTTTTTCAGAAAAGGGTCGGTAAAGATGTACTTTCACAACACCTACCTTTTCTCCCGATGCATTTAAATAGTCTACCGTTTCAAAAATGGTATCGCAGACAGAGCCCATCGCAATCAGGATGGATTCTGCATCCGCTGCACCATAATAATCAAATAATCTATAATTTCTCCCCGTGATCTCTCCCAGCTTATCCATATACCCTTGAACGATATCGGGAACTGCATCATAAAAAGGATTCACGCTTTCCCTCTGCTGGAAGTAAATATCCGGATTTTGAGCAGTCCCTCTTGCTACGGGATGTTCGGGGTTCAAAGCTCTCTTTCGAAATGCTTCAATCGCATCATCATCAACCAATTTCTTTATATCTTCATAATCAACGACACCGATTTTTTGATATTCGTGGGAAGTTCGAAATCCATCGAAAAAATGGATAAACGGAATCCTTGATTGAATTGCTGCCAGATGGGATATAATGCCTAAATCCATTACTTCCTGAACATTAGAAGAAGCCAGCATCGCTGCACCCGTTTGACGGCAAGCCATCACATCCTGATGATCCCCATAGATAGACAATGCATGTGTCGCAAGGGATCTTGCCGTAACATGAAGAACACCCGGAAGGAGTTCTCCAGCCATCTTATACAAGCTCGGGATCATCAAGAGAAGCCCCTGAGATGCTGTATATGTAGAAGCCAGTGCTCCGGACTGAAGGGCCCCTCTCATTGCAGCAGATGCACCTGCTTCTGATTGCATCTCAACCACTTTTATCGGCTGTCCGAAGATATTTTTCTTTCCATGTGCCGACCATTCATCAACTCCTTCAGCCATTGGTGTCGATGGTGTTATCGGGAAGATGGATGCCACTTCTGTCAATGCATAGGATGCATAAGCAGCAGCCTCATTTCCATCCATCGTCTTTATTTTTTGCATATAGACTCTCCTCCACATCATCATTTGTTTTGTAATCATCATTGATTATTATTCCATTTTTCCTATAAAATAAAATTGGATAGAAATGGTAATATGCTTTGCTTAGAATAAAAAAAAGGAAATCTTCCTATCGATTTCCCTTTCAAATTCATACCTTATCAGAACATTATTCAATTTCATCGTTTATCCATGATAAATATCTTCGTAAAATATAATCCTTTTCTACTCAGCAGCCTTAAAATTATATATCGGTACGATCCTTTCCAAAATATCCACCGTATCCGCAATATTGCTTGCAATTTCATCCATCGGCTTATAAGCAAGAGGACATTCATCGATTGTCTCTTTATTTGCCGTCGTCGTATAAATGCCTTCCATCGTCTTTTGAAATTCAGAAAGGGTAAAAGAACTCTTCGCCTGCCTTCTGCTCATGATGCGCCCTGCTCCGTGAGGTGCAGAAAAATTCCAATCCGGATTTCCTTTTCCAACGCAGATAAAACTGCCATCCCGCATATTAATCGGTATCAGGAGTTTTTCCCCTTTTTGGGCAGATACCGCGCCCTTCCGCAAAATCATATTTTCCGTATCAATATAATTATGAATGGTCGTAAACTGTTCGACAATCTCCAGATCCAACCCGCGAACGATTTCTTCTATCATTGCCTTCCGATTTAGTTCTGCAAAATATTGTATGATTTTCATATCATGAATATAATCTTTAAAAAGTTCTCCGGATACATATGCCAATGATTTTGGTATATCCGTATAAACTTCCACCTTTTTTTTCTTCTTTTTACGAGATTTCTTTGCTTTCTCCTTTTTCTCTCCTCCTGCACGGGCTTTTGCAAGCATATTCAGCGAATGAAATGCTTCCTCCTGATAAAGCCGTGCGACTTCATGTCCCAAATGGCGGCTTCCGGAATGAACAACGATATATAAATTCCCCTCCCCGTCCTGATTTGCTTCGATAAAATGATTTCCTCCGCCCAAAGTACCGATGCTGCGGCTTGCCCTTTCCAGATTGACTT
>JAMNXX010000119.1 GCA_023623095.1 Bacillota bacterium
TCTGCAAACATCTATTATTTTACAAGATATGGATAAAAAAATCAGCGAAAAGAAATTCACCCTTTAAAGAATTTTCACTGATCCTACGGAAGAAGTTAAATTTAAAAGGGAATTGATAAAAAATGACTAGAACTCATAAATTTCATTTGGTTTTAAAAGGATAACTTCTGCATGAGAAACTTTTTTCTTAAAAATTTCCGGGTCGGTTTCGATGACAGGGAATGTATTGTAATGCATCGGAATTACTTTTTTGGGCTGGAGAAATTCAACGGCACGCACTGCATCCTCTATATCCATGGTAAAGTTGCCACCGATGGGAAGCATCGCTACATCGATATTTTCGTTCTCTAGTAACTTCATATCCATTGTTAGGCCGGTATCTCCTGCATGATAGATTTTTTTGCCATTTACTTCTATAAGAAATCCACAAGGATTACCGCCATACAGCATTCCGGACTGCGTTTCAATTCCTGAGCCGTGCAGAGCAGGAGTCATCTTTACGATTCCAAATTCAAATTTTGTCCGGCCGCCGATATGCATTGGATGCGCAGCAATACCATGCTGGCTTAGATAATTCGAGATTTCAAAATTGGTAATGACGGTAGCATTGTTGTTTTTTGCAATGGAGATCGTATCTCCCAAATGATCACCATGTCCATGGGTTACAAAAATATGAGTAATGTCTTTGATATCACTTGTTTTTAAAGGACATTGAGCATTATCGGATATAAATGGATCGATCAATGCTTTAAAATCTCCTTCTTCCACATAAAAGCAAGCATGTCCTAAAAATTTGATCTTCATATTGTTTTCTCCTTTCTGAAAAAAGAGTCTATTTACTTTTATTATACTATTATGGGAATATTTGTTCAATGATATATAGTATGCCCTTTTCAGCTGGATAATGCATGAAGAAAACAAAAAAAGAAAAACTTCTGAAAATTAGTAGAAAAAAAAACAAAGATATGATATACTACAAGTAATATGTAATCGATTACATAACCCATCCAATAAGTATAGAAAAGAAATGGAGTGGGTTGATCTTAACAGCAAAGCTGTAACCGATTACACACGTTCAAAATGGTTCTCTTTCGTATATGAAAATCTGAAAATACGTATATATATGGACGATGTCAGAAAACTAAAAAAATCGTAAAAGAGAAGGAGGAAAAGATATGGATTTCATTAAAATGTTAATACAAAAAAGGGATGCGTTGATGGACAAATATGTTTCTCTGATCAAAAAACCGCAATTGTCTGAACAGGAGATTATTCTGAAAAATACAATGCATCAAGAATTAATCCGCTTGGATCTTCAAATAGAAGACGAAAAAAATCAATTGGAAGCGAGCTAGAAAGAGAACAGATATTTTTTAAAGCCATGTCTAAAATGAAAAAACATGGGAAGCTTTTAAAAACACGATACCAATTATAGTGAGAGAAGACGGTGAAAAAGGTTTCATGTCTTCTTTTTGTTTTTGAATGGGTAAAAATATGGTTTATTTACGATGACATGACTGCTTGAAGAAAAAAAGTAAATGATAGCGGTCATTTTTTTGTTAAATTAATATCGAAAAAGGTATATAATCAATATAGGCTGATAAAAAGGTTTGAACCACTTTATTACAATTATATTAAAATTCATAATATTGTTTACAAATCCTAACGTTTCTAATATAATAAAATAAAGGGCATTAGGCTCTATATTGCCCGAAAAACAAATTTAGAAAAAGGAGGACAAAAGAATATGGGAATGGTAGGAATTCTCATGAAACAAAGAGACATGATCATGGATCGGTACATCGCATTGATGAAGAAATTCGATCTAACAGAAGCAGAAATGCATGCAAAGAAACAAATGCAGAATCAACTTATCGACTTGGATTTTAGAATTGAGCAGGCGAAAGAAGAAGAAGACGGCTTATAATCAGTTACATGGTTAGTTAATTAACAAACTACCCCAAAAAAGGGAGTGGCCGTCATTGCTGAACAAAATGAAAAATCTTTTTTCATGAAGCGAAAAAGAAAAAAGAAGATTTCTAACACATAATAAAGACTCTGAGTTGTAACGGGCTTAGGGTCTTTATTATTTCTTAAATCGAATAAAAAACTGAAACTCCAAGAATTTAGATAGTTCCCAAAAATATGAAAATAGTTACGAATACGTTAAAAATATTGATTAAATTTTAAATTTGTGTTTTTCTCAAAATAATGTATAATTCTTTAATGGGATAAGTTTTTAAAACGCCGGATAGAATATGAAAAACTTGAATAGAGATAAAGTTGAAGAAGTGGTTATTGTGGTATATGCTTGATAGAGAAACAACTTTTTTATGAAAGGAAGGGAATACGATGTCTTTAGATTTGATTAACGTTCAAAAAGAAGAACGGATTGCGATTTTAAAAGTAAATCGGCCTGAGGCGCTTAATTCTCTGAATGAGACAGTATTGAAACAGATGGATACTGCGATTGAGCAGCTGGAGAACGACGATACGGTAGATGTTGTGATCATTACAGGAGAAGGGAAGGCGTTCGTTGCCGGAGCAGATATTGTAGCGATGAAGGATTTGAATGCGGAGCAAGGCCGTATGTGGGGAAATTTAGGACAAAAAGTGTTTCGCAAAATAGAGACGATGAGCAAACCCGTTATTGCAGCCGTAAATGGATTTGCTTTGGGAGGCGGCTGTGAATTAGCGATGGCTTGTGACATCCGAATTGCCAGTGAAAAAGCAAAGTTTGGGCAGCCAGAGGTTGGTTTAGGAATCACTCCGGGATATTCGGGGACTCAGAGACTTCCCAGGCTGGTAGGAGTTGCAAAAGCGAAAGAGTTGATATTTACAGGGGAAATGATCCCAGCAGATGAGGCGGAAAGGATCGGATTGGTCAATAAGGTTGTTAAGCACGAGGATCTGCTTACGGAAGCAAAAGAAATGGCGAATAAAATCTTAAAGAATGCTCAAATAGCAGTTCGCTATTCGAAGATAGCCATCAACAGAGGAATTGAAACGGATATTGATACCGGAATTGAAATCGAAGCAAATTTGTTTGGGCTTTGCTTTGCTACAAAAGACCAAAAAGAGGGAATGAGTGCTTTCGTAGAAAAAAGAAAGCCTGAATTTAAAGGAGAATAAAAAAATTTAAAGAATCTATGTTTTTATGAAAAAATTTTTATCTACATAGGAGGGAAAAATGATGAAAAAAATAGGTGTATTAGGTACAGGTACAATGGGGGCAGGGATTGTTCAAGTATTTGCTCAAAATGGCTTCGAGGTAGTCAATCGAAGCAGGCGTCAAACTTCTATCGATAAGGGGCTTGCAATTGTTACGAAAAACCTCGATAGAAGCGTGCAAAAAGGGAGAATGACGGAAGAAGAAAAACAAGAGATTTTAGGGAGAATCCAAACTTCCACTGAATTAGAAATCGTGAAGGACTGCGATTTGATTGTTGAGGCAGCGACAGAAAATTTGGAAGCTAAAAAAGAGCTGTTTGCGGAATTAGATAAGTTATGTAAACCGGAAACAATCTTCGCTACAAATACTTCATCTCTGTCGATTACAGAGATTGCTTCTGCAACCAATCGACCCGATAAAGTTATCGGTATGCATTTCTTCAACCCGGTTCCTGTTATGAAGCTGGTTGAAATCATTAAAGGAATAGCAACATCGGAAGAAACGAAAACAACGATTGTTGAATTGGCAAAAACAATCGGGAAAACACCTGTGGAAGTAGAAGAAGCTCCTGGATTTGTTGTCAATCGAATATTGATTCCGATGATCAATGAAGCCATTGGCATTTATGCAGATGGAGTTGCAAAAGCAGAGGATATTGACGAAGCGATGAAATTGGGTGCAAACCATCCGATGGGGCCTTTGGCCTTAGGAGATTTAATCGGATTGGATGTTTGCCTGGCCATCATGGAAGTATTGTATAATGAATTTGGTGACAGCAAATACAGACCGCATCCGCTGCTTCGAAAAATGGTAAGAGGAAACTTGTTGGGAAGAAAGACCGGTGCTGGATTCTATCAATATTAAAAGCAAGTTTTTTTAATAAGAGAACCTCTTTGATGGATATTTCAAAGAGGTTCTTTTTATTTATCCTTTACAGTTTCCGGTTTTGCTTCAAAAAGTGAAAGCCGAATTGTTTACGCAAATGATTTTTTATGATTGGGTGCTATGGCTTTTTGTTGTTTTTGTAGACTGCTGCAAACGATTTTCTCTTTTTCTGCATGGAGCGAATCGAGCAGCATTTGACCAACCTGATAGATATTTCCTGCTCCCATGGTTAGGATCAAATCTTTCGGTTGGATTTCTTTTTTCAAGTATTCAACGATCCGATGAAAGTCATGGATATAGATGACATCCTTATGCTGTTTGCGGATGGCTTCTGCGAGATCTTTTGCATGGATGATTCCGGTATCCGGTTCCCGTGCAGCATAAATATCCGTGATAATGATTTTATCTGCTTCTGCAAAGGAGCCGGCAAAATCATGCAGCAGCGCTTTTGTACGTGTATATGTATGGGGTTGAAAGACAGACCAAATACGGTTGTGTGGAACTTGGGCCGCCCCTGCCAAAGTCGCTTTGACTTCGGTAGGATGGTGCGCATAATCATCGATCACAGTGATATCATCAACAACTCCCAATATATCGAATCTCCTGTGTGTTCCTTTGAAAGCAGAAAGAAATTTTTGGATCTGTTCCATAGGGACTCCTAATGTATGGCAGCATGCGATGGAAGCCAGTGCATTGCAAACATTATGCTTGCCCGGAATATTTAGATGGAACTGTCCGAGGGGCTGCTCTCGAACCATGACATCAAAGACGGGAAATCCATTTTTATCAAGTGAGATGTTGACTGCTCGATAATCAGAATTGCTCTCTAATCCATAAGTGATGACATTGCAATGCATGTGAGGCAGAATTTGCTGTATGTTCGGATCATCTGCAAATGCAATTAAAAATCCGTCTTCAGGGATCAATTGACCGAATTTTGTAAAAGTATTGGTAATATGTTGTATATTTTTAAAATAATCCAGATGGTCTAAGTCGATGTTTAAAATGATTCCGATTCGGGGAAATAAATTTAAGAAATTCTCCTTATACTCGCAGGCTTCTGTAATCAGATAATTGCTATTTCCCACTTTTACATTTCCTCCGATCTCATCCAATTCGCCGCCGATGAGTATGGTTGGATCAAAACCGCTGTGTTCCAAAATCAAGGAGATAATGGACGTCGTTGTTGTTTTCCCATGGGTCCCCGAGATAGCAATGCTGTTCGAAAATTTCTTCATGAGAAGACCGAGAGCTTCTGCCCGGCTGATAGTAGGAATGTTTAATTCTCTGGCTTTGACAAGTTCCGGATTATCTTCTTTGATTGCAGTTGTATAAATGACCAGATCACAAGAAGGAAGGTGATTGGGATGATGTCCGGAAAAGATTTCTATCCCTTGCTGCTTGAGTTTTTCTGTTATTTTCGATGATTTCATATCCGAGCCGGATATTTTATAGCCAAATTGCAGTAATATTTCAGCGATAGCACTCATCCCAATCACCTTCCTTCTTGTGATCTGGTCATTTATACAACTGCAATCAAAGAAGATAATCCGGA
>JAMNXX010000114.1 GCA_023623095.1 Bacillota bacterium
TATGGCTATGTGTGACCATGGTCCGTTTGATAAGGATGCAGGAATTCCTACCAAAAATATTGCTATCGCAAGAATCCATGTGGCTTTCTTTCGATTCCATTTCCACTCATCCACAACGTATGTTACGCAAACTTCTAAAAGGGAAATCGAAGAAGTCAACGCTGCAAGAAAAACAAGCGCAAAGAAAATAAATCCGAAGAACACACCTGCCGGCATCTGAGAAAATACAGCTGGAAGCGTAACAAACATCAACCCTGGCCCTTGTGCAGGCTCAAATCCAAATGCAAATACAGCAGGAAGGATTGCAAGGCCTGCCAACAATGCAGCCAACGTATCTAAAATAGGAATATAAAAAGAAGCCTGTGGAACATTCGCATCCTCAGAAAGATAGCTACCATAAGTAATCATAATTCCCATTCCTAAACTTAATGAAAAGAACACTTGTCCCAATGCAGCAAGAACACCTTCTCCGCTAAATTGTGAAAAATCAGGATATAATAAGAATCTGAGCCCTTCGGCTGCTCCTGGAAGTGTTACGGAACGTATTGATAAAATAATAATCATAACGAATAGTGCAGGCATCATGATTTTGCTGGCTTTTTCGATCCCCTCTCCAATCCCAGCAACTACAATGAGTAACGTTATAAGCATAAAAATTGCACCGTAGATAATCGGTTCTAAAGGATTCGAAACCAACTCGCCAAATATATTTCCCAACGCTTCCGTATCCGATATACTTAAGGCTCCCGTTAATGTTTTTATCAGATAACTGATGACCCAACCGCCTACAATACAATAAAAAGATAATATAATGAAGGCTGTTAAGACTCCTAAGCCTCCTACCCAAGTTAATTTTTTGCTAAGCTTTCGATATGCCCCCATCGCATTCAACTGAGTAGCTTTTCCGATAACCATCTCACCCATCACTAAACTAATCCCAATAAAGATAACAATGAGTATATACATCAATACAAAAGCACCGCCACCGTTTTTTCCGGCTAAATAGGGAAATTTCCAAAGGTTCCCCAATCCTACTGCGGATCCCGCTGCGGCCATGATAAATCCAAACTTAGAACCCCACCGCTCGCGGTTTCCATTCAAATCATTAGATCCCATATAACTCTACCTCCTATAATATTAAATTTTAATTTGTTATAATTCCATTCTGTTATTGTACTATATATCTGCTTATTTGTCCATACTGCTGAATAGCAGCAGACCTTACAAGACTTTTTGAATTTTTTACATGTATAAAACTCGATTTGTTTTATCAGACTATATATGGATATACTTCTACAAAATCAGAAACGGTTTGTTTAATCGAAACAAATTCAACAAAAATCATCCTTCAATCATTTTATAGGACCGAGCTTTTCTACATCAGATTCAGAAATACATATAAATTTTAAAAAATAAGGAGAGGGTAAAAATGGATATTGAAAGAGCACAGGAAATTTTTCATTCCAATGAAGGTGCTACGGTCGTCTACAACGAAAGAGTTGTTTTCATCAAGGACATCGATCCCCAGTCCGGAATGGCTACAATTACATCTGACAAAGAAGAGATGGTTGTGCCAATAAAAGATCTATATGAATTCCCATATGCGTGAACTACCCACCGCTCTTAATTTTCTAACGAAAATTTGAAGTGAGAGTGTTCTTGCCAAAATGGTAAAATTCAAAAACCCAACTTTCTAATTATAGTTGGGTTTTTTGCTGTTTTTTAAAGCTTGTTGATCATGCTCGCCATATAACCCGCCCCAAATCCATTATCAATATTCAGCACCGCCACTCCGCTCGCACAGCTGTTGAGCATAGACAAAAGTGCAGAAAGCCCTCTGAAACTGGCTCCATACCCTACGCTGGTAGGAACAGCCAAAACAGGCTTATCGACCAGGCCTCCCAAAACGCTCGCCAAAGCACCCTCCATTCCGGCTACTGCAACGATGACCTTCGCATTTTGAATTACATCCAAATAACCCAACAGCCGATGCAGCCCTGCTACGCCCACATCATAAATCCGTTGAACATGATTTCCAAAAAGTTCTGCCGTTACAGCCGCTTCTTCTGCTACAGGAATATCGGAAGTCCCTGCGCTTACGACCGCAATATATGTTTTGGGACAAATGAATTCTTTCTTTCTGATGAAAATGATTCTTGCCATCTCGTAATATTCTGCTTCTTTGCACAAAGATTGTATACATTTGTATATTTCAGGATTGGCTCTTGTTGCCAAGATATTATTATTCTTTTTTAACATTTCTGAAATGATTTGTTCAATCTGCGCTGTTGTTTTCCCCTCACAATAAATCACTTCAGGCTGTCCTTTCCTTAACTCTCGGTGATAATCAATTTTAGCGATTCCAATATCTTTATAAGGAAGTTCCTTGAGCATTTTCAAACCTTCTTCAACCGTTATCTTCCCTTCTTGAACTCCCTGCAACAATTTCTCTAAGTCCTCTTTCGTCATATTCTATCACCTCTTTATCTCCCGGTTCATTTTTCCTGTCTGATACCCTTCCAAATCCAATGTTACATATAGAAATCCTAAATCTTTCAGATTTTGATGAATCTTTTTTAGCAGTTCGGAAGAAAGAACTTTGCAAAATTCATCTTCTCCCAGCTCGATCCTGGCAAGATTATCGTGAATCCGGACACGCACTTGCCGTAAGCCCAGCTTCATCAGGAAATGCTCTGCCGACTGTATTTTTTCGAGATCCGAAATTCGGACAGGTTGATGATAAGAAATACGGGTTAACAAACAAGCATAAGCAGGTTTATCCCATGTGCGCAGTTTCAACCTTTTGGAAAGCATTCTGATTTCCTCTTTCCCCAATCCTGCTTCCAGCAGCGGGCTCCGGATCCCTAGTTCATTCAATGCTTTCAGCCCCGGTCGATAATCCAGTGTATCGTCATGATTGCTTCCATCCGCTACACAAGCATAGCCATTTCGATGGGCGTAGGATAAAATCTTCTGAAACAAATATTTTTTACAGAGATAACATCGCTGCGGTGGATTGTTTTTTATTTCTTGAATCAAATTGACCGGAATCAATATCTGTTGAACACCTATCGCTTTTGCAATTTCTTCAGACTCCTGTATTTCCCAGTCCGGATGAAAAGGAGAAGTGATCGTAACGGCGGTCACTTTTTCCCCTAAAATATCATGAGCCGTTTTAAGGAGAAATGTGCTGTCCACGCCTCCTGAAAATGCAACCGCTAATTTCCCCATCTCACTGAGGATCTTTCGAAGCGCTTCATATTTTTCCTCTATATTCATGCCTTTTCTTCCTTTCCTGTATGCCTTTCATCAACTGCCATATCGATTATGATTTTGTTTTTTATATTGTACCACAGATGCTCTTATATAACAGGCGGAGAATAAAAAGCATGACGAATCGGACAAAAGTCATTCCGGCTTCATCATGCTTATAAACAGCAATCAAATTTTATCTAACGTTTTCATAACAAAGGTCAAATGGTGTTCCTTTGATGAATGTTCCTTATCCTTTCTGACCGACAAATCTTCCTTTTTCGACCGTAAGCTTTCCGCTCAGATATACTTTATCCGGCGTCCTTTCTGTTCATTCCTTCAAAAGTACAGGGATCTACCCCTCAAATATATGCAGTTCTTTTTCTTGCATATATTCTGCAAGCAATTTTGCTGTATTTCCTGTAATTTTTAAACAATTTTTTAAATGTTCTTTTGTATCGAAGGGATGTGGGTTTAAAGCACGGCAACAGGTCGTCCCAAATTTCTCTACAAATCGATCATGGAACTCCTTGACATAATCATAGTTGGAAAATCGATCTTCTTGATTGGAAGTTCTTCCTTTGAGCATATTTAATCCCGCAATCGCTCCCACTAAAGCGCCGCACATGCAGCCAGCCTCTCCTGCTCCGCTCCCGAAGCCTGTAAAAAGCTTGACCACCTCCGGATCGATCTGAGGGGCTAAATACTCACGAAATGTCAAAAACATCGCTTCTGCACAGTTGTATCCGCTTTTAAAATATTCTCCTGCTTTATTCCTTGCTTCTAAAGCAGCTTGTTCACTCATTTTATTGTCCCCCTTCCCGCGAAACCGTCTTAAATCCCTAAAATATTTTTCACAACTTCTTTCATTTCATCTTTTTCACACTCTGTGCGATGCAAAATTTCTTTTTGTCCAATATCCCGTAAAACAGCTGGAATTGGAATCTTCGCAAAATCAGCCAGCACTTGGATCAGCCTAAATTCATCTTCTTCCTGATTGTCCCTTGTCAGCGCATTCGCTACGCTTTTCGTAAACTTAAAAGGGCTTGCAGTGGATACAATGACCGTCTTGGTCGGATCTTTTGTCTCTTGTTTGTATTTTTCATAGACGCAATAGGCAACAGCCGTATGGGTATCGATCACATATTTCGATTCTTCATAAACTTTTTGAATCGTATTTAATGTCTCGGATTCTGTAGCATATTCTCCGTAAAAATCTTTTAGCCCCTCTCTCATCTGAGAAGGAATTTCATATCTCTTTTCCTCATCCAGCTGATTCATCCTATTTTGCACGAATGTACCATCTCTTCCGGAGATTTCGTACAAGAGCCTTTCCAGATTGCTGGAAATCAGGATATCCATGGATGGAGAAATCGTAACGACAAATTCTCGCTGAATATCATAAGCTCCCGTACGAATAAAATCCGTAAGCACATTATTTTCATTCGATGCACAGATCAGCTTATGAATTGGCAGACCCATTTGTTTGGCATAATAGGCTGCCAATATATTTCCAAAATTCCCTGTGGGAACAACAAAATTAATTTTTTCTCCCTCTTGAATCTCGCCGTCTTTTAATAGTTTTGCATATGCATATACATAATAAGCAACCTGAGGCACCAATCGGCCAATATTGATGGAATTGGCTGAAGAAAACAAGAAACCGTTTTGATTCAGTTCCTCATTTAATTCTCTATCATTGAAAAGCGCTTTAACGCCTCTTTGTGCATCGTCAAAATTACCTCTAAGCCCGATGACATAGGTATTTTTTCCTTCCTGGGTAATCATCTGCCTCTTTTGAATTTCACTGACCCCATTTGCCGGATAAAATACGATAATCTTCGTATTCGGAACATCTGCAAATCCTTCCAGTGCTGCCTTTCCCGTATCTCCGGATGTTGCTGTCAGAATGACGATTTCTTTATCCTCTCCCAATTTTTTGGCCGCCTTTGTCAGCAGATAAGGAAGAATAGACAATGCCATATCTTTAAAAGCGATCGTCTTTCCATGATAAAGTTCCAAAAAATACGCACCGCATTTTTTCGCGATCGGAGCAATTTCCGGTGTATCAAATTTATCGTCATAGGCCTTATCGACGGCATCTTTCAGTTCGCTTTCCTCGAAATCTCCCAAATATTTTTTCAATACATACAGAGCAATCTCTTGGTAGTTTCCATTGGCTAATTCTTTAAAATCTTTATCAAAAACAGGGAATTCGGTCGGTACGTACAAACCTTTATCTTTTGCAATCCCCTGCAAAATCGCTTCTGCGGACGAAATGGGCTCTGCATTGCTTCTTGTGCTTTGATAACGGATGCTCATTTGTTCTTCACCTCATTTTATA
>JAMNXX010000246.1 GCA_023623095.1 Bacillota bacterium
AGATATCGTATCCGTTACCGTAGAAAACGGGAAGGTGACGGATATCGTTGCAACGAGCCGTACAAAGAAGAGCACCGCGGAAGGGACGATTCGCCAGATCGTGATTGCAAATCCGTCTCAGATTACGATCTATGATGAGGAGCTGGATGAAGAGGTAACATATGAAATTTCCAACTCCGTATCGGTAGAGATAGACGGAGACAACGCGAGCCTGAAGGATCTGGATCTGCGCTATTATGTGACGCTGCGGATTGAAAACGGTTTGGTAACGGAAATTGAAGCGGAAAAATCAGCAGGAAGAGACACGATCACAGGAAAAATCGATAGAGTCTATCCAAAATATGACCGTCTGATCGTCAAGTACTATGATGAAAAATCAGAGCAGACGATCCGCGTTTCAGTTGTGGTAACAGATGATACAAAAATCATCGGCGCTTCGGGAGAAACGATCCGCTTGAATCATTTGGAAGAGGGAAGCGAAATATTTATCAACGGTCATGAGGATGATGATCTGTTTATTGCAGACAGAATCATTGAATTGGACTAAGCTTTTGCATTCCTTGTCGTTTCAGCTTCAGAAATGCCTTGCAGAGAATGATTGAATTGGAATAAGGGATGAAGTATCAACAATCTGGTAAGGGCTGAATCATCAAAATTTGGTTTGGATGGGATGGCTCACCATCTGAACCAAATTTTTTTTGGAAAAAGCGAAAGGGTTTCTACATGTTTCGTCGAATAATTACAATTGTAGGACGAACGACCCTGTTCGAATGAAAAAAATTAGGAAAAGCTGACCCTGCTTGGGTGAAAAAAGTAGGACGGAAACAACTCTGCCTATCTGCAAAACTGTGGTAGTAGGAACGACCTGTGTTTTTAAAACAGATCTGTGCTTTAAAACCAACCGTAGGGGCGACCTGTGGTATCCCGAAACAACGATCCTATCTGTTCAAGATTGTTATATAAGCAAGACTTAAAAAGGGGGTGCGAAGATGGTCTTCAGCGGAGAATTTTGCGTAGCAGTACGATGTGAATCGTGTAGCCATTGGAAGATTTATTCGATATCGCTCTTTGAATTGCGAAAAGGGGAAAAAAATCCGATCCGGTGTTCATGCGAGGATTCGGAATTCTACATAGAGACGAAGGACTATAAAACATTTACGATGACGGTTCCCTGCGCCGGCTGCGGTGAAACCCATGTATTTCATTATACGATCAGGGACTTGTTTACAAAACAGGGGCATGTGGGAAAATGCAGCCATACATATGGGGATATCCTGCTGGTAGGGAATCGAACGTGGATCAAGCAGTATATTGGGAAAGTGCACAAGGAAGTTTTGGAGATCATGAAACAGCTTGGATTTTACAATTATTTTTGCAATCCCGAAATCATGATCCGCGCCATCAACCGCATCCATGCGATGGCACAAGGGAAAAAGCTGTACTGCGATTGTGGGAGCACGTCGATTCATATGAATTTGTATTATGATCGCATTGAATTGAAATGCATGCACTGCAGCAGCATCAATGTGATTTATACGGAGAACGGAGAAGATTTGAAAAATTTGATGCGCGCAAATCCGATTGTCCTTCATCAAAATGCATTTACCTGCATCGATGCAGCGGACTATACGAGGAATACGGAAAATCGATAGATTATACCGTGAGAAATTGTACTGCGAGGCATGACGCATTTTAACTTATTTCATATTATACAAAAGATATAAGAATCAATAGCAGCTTATGCTGTGAGGCATGATACATTTTTGATTTGCTTTCATCATGCAAGGGTATAAAATCAACAGCCGGGTTTTCACCCGGCTATTTTTAGCTGCTTGGCATGGTATCAAATCCATAAACATTGTATAATAATATATGTGATACCAAAAAATAGGATAGAAGGGCAAACGGTGAGTTATTCAGAACAACTGCAGGGGCGAGCCTGGCTCGCCCGCAGCAAAAGTACGGGCAGCCGACGTTTTCTCCTGCAAAACATATTGGACAGGATACTGATGCTTCAAGCATATATTAATAAAAAGGAGGAATTGGAAAATGAGATTATTTATCGATACTGCAAATATGGACGAGATCCGGGAGATTCATTCCTGGGGAGTGTTATCGGGGGTAACAACAAATCCAAGCCTTGTAGCCAAAGAAGGCAGGGACTTTCGAGAAGTTCTCAAAGAAATTACGGCATTGGTGGACGGCCCGATCAGCGCTGAGGTCATGGGGATGACCGCAGATGAAATGGTTGCGGAAGCGATTGAATTGTCAGATATTCATCCCAATATCGTCATCAAAATCCCGATAACGGAAGAAGGACTAAAAGCGGTCAGCATTTTGAGCAAGAGAGGGATTCCGACCAATGTGACGCTGGTGTTTTCTGCAAATCAGGCACTCTTGGCGGCAAGGGCAGGCGCTTCCTATGTGAGTCCTTTTGTAGGAAGAATGGATGACATCGGCAACTCCGGTATACAGTTGATTCATGAGATCGTGGAGATATTTGATTTATATGAATTAAAGACGGAAATCATCGCGGCGAGTATCCGCCATCCGATGCATGTACAGGAGTGTGCGCAAGCGGGAGCCCATATCGCAACGATCCCGTATGCTGTATTTAAAAAGATGCTGGGGCATCCGATGACAGAAAAAGGGATCGAAAAATTTGTACAAGATTGGGAATCCCGATATAAGAAATAATAAATGTTGTGCTATAATAAGAAAAGCCTTGCAACCTAAAAATAGATAAATGCGAGTTTGATACGAATTGTGCTATAATAAAAGAAAGTATTTGAAATATGATGCTTGTTCGATACATAGTGCAGACCAAGCTTTGAATAAGGGGGAATGAATCAATGGATAGGAATTTGGCGTTGAATCTGGCTAGAGTTACAGAAGCTGCAGCTTTAGGAGCTGCCAAATACATGGGACGTGGGGACAAAAACGAAGCGGATCAAGCTGCAGTCGATGGCATGCGGAGGATGTTTGATACGCTTAATGTAGACGGAGTTGTGGTGATTGGCGAAGGAGAAATGGATGAAGCACCGATGCTCTATATCGGAGAACGCATCGGAAAAGCTTCGGAAGGCTCTCCCAAACTGGATATTGCGGTGGATCCTCTGGATGGGACCAATGCGGTAGCCAAAGGACTTCCAAATGCGATTTCTGTTGTAGCTACTGCTCCTCGCGGTTGTTTATTAAATGCCCCCGATATGTACATGGATAAAATTGCTGTAGGCCCGAGGGCAAAAGGAGTTGTCAATCTGGATGCGCCGGTAAAGGAAAACTTGATCAATGTTGCAAAGGCGTTGAATAAAAGTATTTCTGATTTGACAGTCACCATGCTGGAGCGCGAAAGGCATGAAGGCATTATCCGGGAGTGCAGAGAATTAGGCGTACGGATTAAGCTGTTTAAAGACGGAGATGTTGGAGCAGCTATTGCAACTTGTTTCGAAGATAGAGGTGTGGACATCCTTCTTGGAATCGGCGGGGCACCGGAAGGTGTGATTGCAGCGGCAGCGCTCAAGTGTTTAGGCGGAGAGTTTCAAGGAAAGCTTGTACCTTATACGGAAGAAGAAGCGGAAAGATGCAAAAAAATGGGCGTCGATACGGACAAAGTACTGCTATTGGATGATTTAGTAAAAGGAAATGAAGTGCTTTTTGCAGCGACAGGCATATCCGACGGAGACCTTCTCAAAGGGGTCCGATATTTCGGAGATTATACCGCAAGAACCCATTCCGTAGTCATGAGATCAGAAACAGGAACCATCCGCTTTATCGAAGCGATTCACCGGCTGGATAAAAAACCGGATTATGCAAAATAAAGAATGAACGGTTTGCATAGATGAGTACTTCATTACGGAAATATGACGTGGGGCGGATTTTATGCCGTCCCGCAAAAAAATGGAGGTGTCAATTTTTTTGGATGCAAATCAGCTAGAAAATAAAAAATTAGACGAGCTTAGAAATATCGCAAAAGAGATGGGAATAAAAAACATTACCAAATATAAAAAGAAAGAGCTCATCGAAGAAATTTTGACTTGTAATGGTTTGAGCCAAGTCGCTCCTCCCGAAGAAAATAAAAAATATGATGGTTTGAGTCAAACTGCTCTCCCCGAAGAAGATAAAAAAATTGAGACCGGTTGGGAGGAACTTCCCCAGAAAATCAACGATGAAATTGATAACAGCAAGGAAGTTGACACAGTTAAAGGAATCTTGGAGATTACTGAAGGAGGATTTGGATTCCTCCGGTTTGAAAATTTTCTTACCAGCGAAGAAGACGTCTATGTCTCCCCTTCTCAGATTCGAAGATTCAATCTTAAAACAGGAGATCAAATCTTAGGAATTACAAGATCCCCCAAAAGCGGAGAAAAGTTTAGAGCACTTTTATATGTACAGCAAGTCAATCAGGATAAACCTGAAATTGCTTCCGAACGCCCTAATTTTGATGATCTTACCCCGATTTTTCCCCAAGAGAGAATTACATTGGAATACAATCCTACGGATCTTTCTACTCGTCTAATTGACCTGATTGCCCCTATCGGAAAAGGCCAGCGCGGCCTGATCGTAGCACCGCCGAAGGCCGGGAAAACGATTCTTCTCAAAAAAATCGCGAACAGCATCGCTCAAAAACACAAGGACATCGAGATCATCGTTTTGCTCATCGATGAGCGTCCGGAAGAAGTAACGGATATGCAGCGCTCTATCGACGGAGAAGTGATTTATTCTACTTTTGACGAACTGCCCAGCAATCATATCAAAGTTGCGGAAATGGTTTTAAGTCGGGCGCAGCGTTTGGTCGAGCACAAAAAAGATGTGGTGATCCTTTTGGACAGCATCACGAGGCTTGCAAGAGCCTATAACTTGACAATCCCTCCTACGGGAAGGACATTGTCGGGGGGTCTGGATCCGGGAGCACTGCACAAACCCAAACGGTTTTTCGGAGCGGCTCGGAATCTTGAAGAAGGAGGCAGCCTGACGATCCTGGCGACCGCTTTGATCGATACAGGAAGCCGGATGGATGATGTGATCTTTGAAGAATTTAAAGGAACAGGAAATATGGAGCTGCATCTGGATCGCAAACTTTCAGAAAAGAGGATTTTCCCTGCCATCAATCTGAACAAATCCGGCACCCGGAGAGAAGAGCTTTTGCTCAATCAAAAGGAATTGGAGACGATCTGGAATATCCGACGGGCGATGGCAAACAATCCGACTCAGGAAGTAACGGAAACGATCATTGCAAAACTGATGGAGACAAAAACCAATGAGGAATTTATCGAAAAAGTCAGCAACAGATTGGAGATATAAGAGGGATTTTTTGGAAAAGCCAGCAGCAAATTTGGGGGATAATTTATTCTGCAAATCATAAATTATTCTTGAACTGTTGCACGCTCTGTGCTATACTATAATAGTTAGTTTTACGGATCGGGCGGTCAAAGACCGCCCCTACCGAAGGTTTGAGCTCGAAAGATCGTCCTATGAGATATGATATATCTTATGCAGTATACGAACGAATCATTTCGGGCTAAAGAAAGCAAAATCACCGTGCCGATTGTAGGGCGCGATA
>JAMNXX010000107.1 GCA_023623095.1 Bacillota bacterium
AAAGATATTGATAAAACATTGAAGCCAGGTCTGTCTGCCAAACTTGACATCCTGACAGACAGCAAAAAAAATGTTTTGGTCTTGCCTTATGAAGCCATCTTTACAAAGAAAAATGGTAAAAAAGTTATTTTTACCGTTCAGGATAGCATTGTAAAAGAACATCGAATTCAAGCCGGGATAGAAAGCGATCTAAATGTTGAAATTATCTCAGCCAATTTGAAAGAAAATGACCGCGTCATCATCAATCCTACAGAAAACCTCAAAGATGGCGATCATGTCATAGAAAATAAGGAGATGAAATATGATACGAATACAAAATCTCAATAAAGTTTATACAACCGGGACGATCAAAGTCACTGCATTAAAAGGAGTGAATATGGAAATCAAACCGAAAGAATTTGTATCGATTATGGGTCCTTCCGGATCCGGAAAATCCACATTGATGAATATTATCGGATGTCTAGATAGACCCAGTAGCGGGAGTTACGAATTGGCCGGAGAAAAAATAGAAAACCTAAATGATGTCCAATTAGCTGAAATTAGAAATAAAAAAATCGGCTTCGTATTTCAATCCTTTAATCTTCTCCCTCGGATCACCGCTCTAAGAAACGTAGAACTTCCCATGATTTATGCCGGAGTACCTCCTAAGGAAAGAAGGCAAAGAGCTTTGGAGGCCTTACATAAAGTAGGATTGGAAAATCGAATCGATCATAAACCCAATGAACTTTCGGGAGGGCAAAAACAAAGAGTTGCCATTGCGAGGGCTTTGGTAAATAACCCTGCCATTATTTTAGCCGATGAGCCTACGGGAAACTTGGATACAAAATCAGGCAGTGAAATTATAGCCCTATTTCAAAAATTAAATGAAGAAGGAGCAACGATTATCATGGTAACCCATGAGCCGGAAATTGCCTGCCACACCAAGCGGATCATCTCCTTTCGGGATGGAGAAATCATCGATGATAAAAGCATCGATAAACCGATAATCGCCAACCAAAAGTAAAGAGGAAATAGGGGTGTTTTTATGAATTTGATAGAAAGCTTCCGCGTAGCCATCAACGCCATCTGGGTCAACAAAATGCGATCACTTCTAACCATGCTTGGAATCATTATCGGAATATCTTCGGTGATTACCGTTGTCGCTTTAGGCCAGGGAAGCCAAACTGCAATCGATGAAGAATTTGAACAGTTCGGTACAAGCAGAGCATATATCGGGACCAGTTGGCAGGAAAACTTAACAAAAAAAGACTATTTAACTGATAGCGATCTCGAAGCTTTAAAAAATACATTTTCTGATCAGCTCGATGCAATTATCCAAGACTTATCCACAACCGCAAAAGTGCAGTCTAAAAGTGATTCGTTCGACATCATCGTGATAGGAGCAGATGAAAACTTTAGAAAGATCGATAAAATCAATCTGATCGATGGAAGATATTTAACAGATAGCGACGTAAAAGCAAAAAGATCCGTAGCAATCATTGATAAAAAAACAGCGCTTGATATATTCGGAAGAACCAATGTTCTAGGGGAAAACATATTGGTAAACATCGGTGATTCGAAAACATCTTTCGTGATTGCAGGCTTGTACGAAACTCCTAAAACCACACTGAGCGATATCGGGGGCGGTCAACAACGTTCAAGGATATTCGTGCCTATCTCCACCCTCGAAAAGATCATGGGAATGGGAGAAATGATCCTAGGAATTGAGTTGAGTTTTAAAAAGAATATAGATGCAAATCTGACCGCAGAACAGATGATCCACCTCCTGGAGAGGCGTCATGGGAATGTGGGAGAAAATAAATATATCAGCTATACCGCTGAAGAAGAAATGGAAGCCATTAACAAGATAACAAAAATCATCACCGGGGTAATCGGTGCCATCGCAGCAATTTCCTTATTGGTTGGAGGAATTGGTGTAATGAATATTATGCTTGTTTCCGTTACGGAAAGAACAAGAGAGATCGGCATCCGAAAAGCCATTGGCGCCCGGAGAAGGGATATCTTATTTCAATTCTTGGTAGAATCCGTTATCATATCCGGTATTGGAGGCATCATTGGCACGGTATTCGGTATAGGCATTTCCCTTCTTATCGCCAAATTTATCAAAATACCACCCACCATCTCCGTCGGTACGATTGCAATCGCATGGATATTTTCTGCAGGAGTTGGAATATTTTTCGGCATCTACCCTGCAAATAAAGCCTCTAAACTCGATCCGATTGCAGCATTACGATATGAATAAAAGCCCTGCCGTTGCATTTTAAAACCATTCAGATTATAATAGATTCGTTGTTTTGTATGATTCAAATAAAATCAAAATCTGTACTTGTTCTGTACTTGAAAGGAAGTATTCAAACAAATGATTCAAAATCATATTCGAAATATTGCAATCATCGCCCATGTAGATCACGGAAAGACAACACTAGTAGATGAAATGCTAAAGCAAAGCGGAGCTTTTCGAAAAAACGAAAATGTCGGCGAAAGAATTATGGACTCCAATGACCTGGAAAAAGAAAGAGGCATTACGATTTTATCCAAAAACACTTCTATCGAATACAACCAAGTAAAGATCAATATCGTCGATACCCCCGGCCATGCTGATTTCGGCGGAGAAGTAGAAAGAATCATGCGCATGGTGGATGGTGTTTTATTATTGGTAGATGCTTTTGAGGGACCCATGCCTCAAACTCGGTTCGTATTGAAAAAAGCCTTGTCGGCAGGATTGAAACCGATTGTCGTCATCAATAAAATCGATCGCCCGGAAGCTCGGTGCGAAGAAGTTATCGACCAAATTTTAAATCTATTTATTGATTTGGAGGCAAATGATAAACAGCTGGATTTTCCAATCATTTATGCCTCTGCAAAGCAGGGAATTGCGCAAAACGATCTCTCCGAGCCGAGCAGCAATATGAAACCCCTCTTTGATATGATATTAAAAGAAGTTCCTCCCCCAACAGGCAGCCGTGATGACGGATTGCAGCTTCTAATTTCATCAGTCGATTATGATCCATATGTTGGTCGAATCGGAATTGGAAAAATCATCCGAGGAACAATCAAGAAAAACGAAGAAGTCGTATTATGCACCTCAGAAACAGAAACGATCGCTTTTCGGATCAGCAAATTATATGCTTTTGAAGGATTGAAAAAAGTAGAAGTAGAAGAAGCTGAGATCGGTGAAATCATTGCTATATCCGGTTCAGACGCTCTCAATATCGGGCAAACGATCTGTTCTGCTGATAAAATAGAGCCGCTTCCCTTTGTTGAAATCGATGAACCTACGATTTCTATGAATTTTATCGTCAATGACAGTCCATTTGCAGGAAAAGAGGGGACTTTCATTACCAGCAGACATTTAAAAGAACGTTTGCAAAGAGAAGCGCTTTCCGATGTTGCCCTTCGGGTGGAAGAAACAGACAGCACCGACGCCTTTAAGGTTTCTGGAAGAGGAGAGCTGCATCTCTCGATTTTAATTGAGACCATGCGAAGGGAAGGATATGAATTCTGCGTGTCGAAACCAGAAGTTATTTTAAAAGAAGAAAATGGTGTATACCTAGAACCTGTGGAGTTAGTAACCATCGAAGTTCCGGAAGAATATGCGGGCGTTGTCATTGAAGCGCTTGGCCGAAGAAAAGGTGAAATGATCAATATGACAACCAATTCGAACAGCACTGTACGACTGGAATTTAAAATCCCCGCCAGAGGGCTGATCGGCTACCGCTCACAGTTTATGACGGATACCCGTGGAAATGGTGTTTTAAACCATGTATTCGACGGATACGTCCCGTATAAAGGGGAGATCCCTTCCCGCTCCCGCGGTTCATTGGTCGCTTTTGAATCTGGTTTTAGCATCACTTACGGATTATATCATGCTCAGGAAAGAGGAAGTCTTTTTATTGAACCAGGAGTCGAGGTATATGAAGGAATGATCGTAGGGGAAAATGCCAAAGCCGGTGATATCGTCGTCAATGTCTGCAAGCGAAAACAGCTTACCAATATACGTGCTGCTGGATCAGATGAAGCATTGAAGTTGGTTCCTCCTGTGAAATTATCCTTAGAACAATCTTTGGAATTCATTACAGAAGATGAGCTGGTAGAAGTGACTCCTAAAAATATCCGGCTGCGCAAGAAAATCCTGAACAATGCACTGCGTGCAAAAATAAATGCAAAGACACAAAAAAAAGAAAAATAATCCCCATGGAAAAGCAAGATTTTTGTTCTGCCCTTCCATGGGTTTTTTTGGCATTCTCAAGAATACAATACTTGATCACAAAAGCGGTGACAATAATCTTCCGGCAGCCTCTTTAAACTTATTCACAAAAGGTCGTTTCAAATATTCTTCTAAACAAACCTCTTCGCCGTCTTCTATATCCATTAAAAAATCTTTTTCCATGCGTTCTACGATATGATGGTCGTAGATAAACGCATTTGCTTCAAAATTGATCTGAAAACTTCGAATATCCATATTTGCAGTACCGATGGAGGCTGCAATTCCATCTACCAACAAAATCTTTGCGTGGATAAATCCCCTTTGATAGCGATAGATCTTAACACCTGCACGCAGCAATTCTTCCAGATTGCCCATGGATGCCCAGAAAACCATTTTATGATCCGGCTTGCTGGGAATGATGATTCGAACATCTACTCCACTCAATGCTGCCGTTTTGAGGGCTGTCATTACGCTCTCCCCGGGAACAAGATATGGCGTATAGATCCATATCTTCTCCTCCGCTGAAGAAATAATAACAAAATAAGCCTGCATGATCGACTCCCAATCTGAATCCGGACCGCTTGCCATGATCTGCACCAATTGCGCCCCATAATAACCTAACTTTGGAAAATAGTCCCGTGTAAAAGGAATTTCTTTTTTCGTGACAAAGAGCCAATCCATTAAAAAAATCTTCTGTAGATGGTATACCGATTCTCCCTCTATCTTTAAATGCGTATCGCGCCAAAACCCCAATTGCGGATTTTTCCCCAAATATTCGTCTCCAATATTGATTCCTCCGATAAACCCTACCTTTCCGTCGAGCACGATAATCTTTCTGTGATTTCGATAATTCAGTTCTCTACTGAGCAGCGGAACACAGACGGGCAAAAATCCATGAATCTCTACACCCGCTTCCCGCATCTCCTTTAAATATTTTTTACTCAACCGCCAACTACCTACGCCATCATAGATCACACGCACCGCTACACCTTTTTTGGCTTGGTCTATCAAAATATTTTTGATAACGCCTCCGATCTCGTCATCTTTGATGATAAAGTATTCTACGTGAATATGGTGTTTTGCTTTCTTCAGTTCTTCAATGATCGAATCAAAAGTCTCCTCTCCGTTTGTCAAGACAGTGGAACGGTTATTGGCTGTGATGGGTGCTTTTGCATTATTCAGTATCAAGCTGATCAGTCTCTTTTTCACAAAGCTTTTTTCATTTTTAAAAATATCATTTTCGATAATCGTTTCTCTTTGAAGATATGCCAAATTTTCGAAATAGGCTAAATCCCTATT